>NZ_CP197171.1:3076438-3384082 GCF_052055485.1 Amphibacillus sp. Q70
GTGTTCTGATGAAAAGAATTTTAATAGTCACTGTTTTACTAGGGATGTTTAGTTGGTCGATATATGAATTCGCTTTTCAGTCAGACGGAGGGCAAAGAGACGACAACTTGATGGAAGGCATGGAACAAGATGACATGAAAAGTGACCAAACCTTGCATGAAAATGGACAAGAAAATGTTACGGTTGAACAGACAGTAGGTTTGGAGGTTGGCAATCGTGCACCAGACTTTCAGTTAATAACACTTGACGGAGAAGAAGTCACGTTATCAGATTATCGTGGCAGTAAAGTCATGCTTAATTTCTGGGCTACTTGGTGCCCACCCTGTCGAGCAGAAATGCCTGATATGGAGGAATTCTATCAAAAGACAGATGTTGAGATTTTGGCGATAAATTTAACGGAAGCAGAGTCCCATCTTGATCAAGTCCAACCATTCGTCGATGAATATCAATTAACGTTTCCAATATTATTGGATGAAGAATTAGAAGTAGCCATGGTTTATGACATACAACCCATTCCCACTTCCTTTATGATTGATTCAGCAGGCATTATCCAGTTCAAGACTTTCGGTCCATTGACCTACGATCAGATGGTGCAAGCGCTAAAAGATATCGATTAATATCATTAACGACTGCAAAAAGCCAATCCTGCTATGTGATTGGCTTTTTGACAAGATCATTACTTATAACGGGATTAAACCCATGCACCTTTTCTAAAGACTGGCACACGACTACCATCTTCTTTGATACCATCAATATCCATTTGATTAGAGCCAATCATGAAATCTACGTGTGTTGTTGAGCGATTAAGACCCGCTTCTTTTAACTCTTCTTCTGTCATGTCTGTTCCGCCAATCAAATTAAATGCATAAGCAGAACCTAGCGCTAGGTGATTCGAAGCATTTTCATCAAATAAAGTATTGAAGAAAGTCAAGCCAGATTGGGAAATTGGTGAGGCATCAGGAACTAATGCGACCTCTCCTAAGCGAGAAGCACCTTCATCCTGTTGGACTAATTTTTGAATCACTTCTTCTCCTTTTTCAGCCGTTACTTGGGTCACTTTCCCATTTTCAAAATGGAATTCCATCCCTTCAATGACTGAACCAGCATAGCTTAATGGTTTGGTTGAAACAACAACTCCATCTACCCGATTAGCGTCTGGGGCAGTAAATACTTCTTCTGTTGGCATATTGGCTATAAAACGTTCACCACGAGCATTAAAACTTCCAGCTCCTTCCCAACGATGATTTTTCGGCAAGCCAACCGTTAAGTCAGTGCCTGGAGCCGTGTAATGTAATGCTGTAAATTGTTCTTTATTTAATGACTCAGCTTTGGTTTCAAGCGTTTTACCTTTTTGCTCCCATGTGTGAATCGGTTCATCATCATAAAGGTGAACCGATTTGAAAATAGCATCCCATAATGCATCCGTTTGTTCTTCAGTTGAATGTAATTCAGGAAAGACTTTAGCTGCCCATGCTTGACTAGCAGCTGCCGTTACCACCCAAGAGATTTTGTTTGCTTGAGTTGCTTGTGCCATTGGTTTGAATGCTTCACCAGCTGCTTTTTGAGTAGCGGCAATCTTTTCACCATCTAACCCTTTTAAAGCATCGGGATCACTTGAAACAACATTGATCCGACTAGCTCCTTCTTCAACGATGTAGTTCATTTCTTTGATGCGATAATCAGGAATATCTGTTAATGTTTCAGTTGATTGATGTTCAAACCCAAGTCTTGAAACCTGATCATCAGCCCATTTGAGAATAACACGTTTTGCACCTTTTTCATAAGCTGCTTCCGTTATTTTACGAGCTAATGGAGCTTGGTCAACATCAATGGTTAGCACAACTGTATGTCCTTCTTGAACATTAACACCAGCAGAAACAATTAATTCAGCATATTTTTGTAATAATTGATCAAAATTTTCTAAAACCATATGGGGCCTCCTTGTTCATTTGTTATACTGTTTCATAGTAGCACAGTCATTTGGGAATAACAATTTGCAGCTTTATTTATATGAAAAGGCTAAATTTCCTCGGTGGTGGAATGAGTCTGTTAAATCACCATTTGTTTTTCCTTTCTTTGAAAAATCTATCTGTAAAAAAGGACTACCTTTGGAGGGCAAAATTTGTTTATCGAAATACGAAGGCATATCAGAAGAAAGTACGTCTTTTGGGACGAAGAAGTTTATCCCCTTAAGTTAATAAGAAAATCATATATATTCATCGAGGGTTTCCTCTAAAAGGGTATGAACATATGTTCTTTTTCTCGAAGAAATGTTATTATAATAGAATGCCATTTAGAAAAAAAGGAGAAAAGAACATGACAGGAAAAACACATATTATGGCTGGGATAGCAGCAACTACAGTCATTGTTGCCATGACGGATGAATATCAACCTGAATGGTTTATTGCAGCTGGAGCAATTGGTGGATTGATTCCTGATATTTGTCATAGCGGCAGTAAAATTGGGCGTAGATTCCCGGTGCTGTCCAAAGTGGTCAATACTATTTTTGGTCATCGAACATTTACACATAGTTTACTATTCTTAACTCTGTTAACACTTGTCTTAACCAAATTAGTCAGTAATCCGTCGATTACCACGGGGATCTTAGTTGGTATGGTTACACATTTAATACTAGATGCAACGACTAAACAGGGAATTAAACTATTGTATCCCGCCAAGCTGACGATTCGTTTCCCGATTACTACAAAGACTGGGGGGAAGATGGAGAACATCCTTTTATTGCTGTTAACTGTGATCACGCTTTATTTTGCCAACAGTCTGATTGGGCTATTTTAGATATGACTTTTATTAATACTTTTACTGTAAGCAGAGAAGGGGCATATAACTTTCAAACTAACTTTCGTAATGGCTTGCTGATTTCTAGAATCTATTTTAGTATCTAGTCTCTTATTAACGAAGACTTTAGTTACTAAATTTAATCGTGCTATATGTTATACTAGAATCAAAATTAGACATGGTAAAGGGGAATGATCTATGCGTATTTTGGTTTTGGGAGCTGGGGGAATTGGAGGCTATTTTGGGGGTCGCTTAGTAGAAAAAGGTGAAGATGTTACTTTCCTCGTTCGTCCTAAAAGGAAACAAATCCTTGAGAAAAACGGACTGATTATTCATAGTGTAAAGGGGGATTTTTCTTTTACCCCCGCATTAATTACAAAAGATGATCAAGTTGAACCATTTGATATTGTTTTATTTTCAACGAAAGCCTATCATTTAAAAGAAGCGATCAATGATTTGAAACCATTTATCGGTGAGAAGACGGTTATTATCCCCTTATTAAATGGTATATCTCATCTCACTCCATTAAAAGAAGCCTTCGGAGATAAAAAAGTGATCGGTGGTCTATGTTTTATCGAAACCACATTAAATCAAGCAGGTGAAGTTGTCCATTCAAGTACTTTTGATCGTCTTGTCTTCGGTGAACTCGATCACCAAAAAACAGATCGTATTCAACAAATTGCAAGCACATTTAGTGGGACAAAGGCAGATTTTGTTTTGAGTCAGCAAATTTCACAAGACATGTGGCATAAATATTTACGCATCACTATTTTGTCAGGTATAACGACACTTATGCGTGCACCCATTGGTCCCATTCGTGAAAGCGATGGTGGTAGAGATTTTATAAAGAAATTGTATACAGAAGTAACAGAGGTAATGAAGGCATACAAAGCTCTCATTGCAGAAAATATTGCTGAAGAACAGTTAAATTCGATCGATGATCTTTCATATGACTTTAAAACGTCGATGCAACGGGATATGGAAAAAGGATCATTTGTTGAAGGTGATCACTTGCAAGGCTATTTATTAACATTAGCCAAACAATTCGGTATAGAAACACCGTATCTTAAAGCGATTTACCAAAACTTAAAAGTATACGAAGAGATGCTGTAAAGCTATTTATATTCCATTCAAAAAAGTACTCATTCCTGTTATGATATGATCGATTGACAGTAAAATAAAGAAGATTAATATATTAATCTTATATGGTCTTCTTTTATCACAGATAACCGTCCGTAAAACTCAGGGCAACAACGGGATTCGATGGGGCGAGTAACCGCACTAAGGAAAACTACGGAGCTTTACACCGCAAGAATAAGTGATTTTCTTATTCTGAGTCCCAGGTCTTTTTGATGGGATCACTTATACAAACATCAAATATTAACTCAATTGCAAATTGTACTTAATGCAACTAAACTATCGAAAAAACCTTGAGCATTGTATATCTCAAGGTTTTTTCGATAGTTTAAAATTTACTTATCACAGATAATCATTCGTACCCCACTGATTGATGTTTTATTTTATTGAAGTGGGGGTAAAATATTACTTAATGACAAATAGAAAAGTTAACAGACCCTCATTGTCATTTCCTTCGTTACTGTTAAAAACATTGAAATGATTGAATTTGATTTAAATCAATTCCAAAATACACCCATCTAAAACCAGTCCATCTAAAGCCAGCAATTGATGTTCTACCAACAAATGTCGGATAGAACCAAAAGGCATCTCTTCTTAACCAAATATAGGTGAATCGAAATAAACAGCCACGAATCCCTCCTGGATCAATTGCGAATGTTTGAAACTGGGATTGCTCTGGTGTAAAGTTTGGCGGAGGAGAGGTAGGTGGACCAGATTGCTGCCCGCCACCTCCCCCAGGGGAACCACCGGGACCTCCTGGAAAGCCTCCTGGAAAAGGCCCTCCACCAGGAAAACCACCCGGTCCCGGACCAGCGCCGGGTCCAGGACCGAAAATTTGACCTAGCCAATAACCTGGACCCGGAAAATTAATTTGTCTTTCAGAAATATCATATTGAGATTGCGATGGTTGATTCGGATCATAATAATTATGACTCATTCATTGTCTCCTCCTTAATTCCTCGTAAAAACTCTTCGCTTTACTATATGGGGAATTCGTCTAATATGGGATTGATTTCAAAAGATTGGGCACTCAACAGTTCCCGCTATATTTTTTATTAACTTATCACCCACTGATTGAATTTCATTATTTGACATATTTGAATTGATATCTCTTCCTTTTTGTCCTAAATGGTATAACAAATTTTTGTAAGGAAATCCTAATTTTAAAATGTTATGAAAAGAGGAGGCATTATTTTTTATGAATTATAATGATTATCCAAAAACGAAACTTCCTGAATCTACCACATCCTACTGGACTGAGTCTTCCATATTACCTGCGTTTCCAAAATTAGAACGGGATATCCATGTTGATACTGTCATTGTAGGAGGTGGCATCACTGGCATAACAACTGCCTATCTTTTAGCAAATAATGGACTAAAGGTTGCTATTTTGGAAGCGGATCGATTATTAAATGGGACAACTGGGCATACAACGGCAAAGATCACTGCCCAACATGATTTAATTTATGATGAACTGATCAATAATATGGGAGGAAGTCAAGCAAGATTATATTATGAAGCCAACACAGAAGCCTTGAACTTTATCAATAAAACCATTGACCAACTGCAAATTGATTGTGACTTTAGCAAACAAGATGCCTGGGTCTATGCAACCACGGAAGAATATGAACAAAAAATCCAAAAGGAAGCAGAAGCATATGATAAATTAGGTATTACCGGTTATTTAGTCGATACGATTCCTTTTGATATCCAAGTTAAAAACGCATTAATTTTGCAAAATCAAGCTCAGTTTCATCCGATTAAATATTTAAATACCTTAATCAAACAGATCACCAAAAAAGGTGGACAGATTTTTGAGCAAACAACTGCGGTTGATGTTGAAACGAGAAAACAACCAACCGTTTTTACACGTGAAAATTTTCATGTGACCGCAGATTACATCTTAGCTTGTACACATTTTCCTTTTTACGAGGGACTTGGTTTATATTCCGCAAGAATGCATGCTAATCGGTCATATGTTATTGCAGCAAAACCAAAGAAGAAATATCCAGGTGGAAGTTTTATTAGCGCAGATAAACCTATTCGATCATTAAGATCAGTCATGATTAATGGTGAGGAGATGGTCCTGATTGGTGGGGAAAGCCATAAAACGGGGCAGGGAATAGATACCATGAAACACTATCAAGCACTAGAGAATTTTGGTCAATCTATTTTAGGTCTTGAAAATATTTCTTATAGATGGTCAGCACAGGACTTGACGACCCTCGATAAAGTACCCTATATCGGGAAAATAACTTCGGGACAGGACAATATATTAATTGCTACTGGTTATAGGAAATGGGGGATGTCTAATGGAACTGCCGCTGCTCTTTTATTATCTGACATGGTTTTAGGCAAGAAAAACCGCTTTCAAGATTTGTATGCACCAGCAAGATTTTACGCTAGACCAAGTCTAAAAAACTTTTTCATTCAAAATGCAAATGTTGCGGAACATTTAATCAAAGGAAAGCTTCAGCTTAGCAATATAAACCCTAATACATTAACTAATGATGAAGGGGCCATTATTAGTGTGAAAGGAGAAAGAAAAGGAGCTTATCGGGATATGGACGGAAAACTCCATATTGTAGACACAACATGTACTCATGTTGGATGTGAAGTTGAATGGAATAGCAGTGAACGGACTTGGGATTGCCCGTGTCATGGTTCCAGATTTTCCTATACTGGTGATGTAGTTGAAGGACCAGCAGAAAAACCATTACAGCCATATGATTATAAAATGTTAGACAATTTGACATCAGAAGACTCAGGTTATTAGCGGTAAAAAATTGTGTGGGAGAGAGGCTCAGGCTGTTGTAAGCTGTATGCTGTACATCTTGGGACAGCTTCTTGTTGTCTGGGATCATAGTAAAAAATAGCTGAACAAAATAAAGTAATAATAAAAATATTTAAGCAACTTTTGAAGGTTAGAGAGTTACTCTCTGGCCAGTTGGAGAATAAAAAAACGGCACATGATATTAAACACACACCGAATATTTTAATTCGGTGTGTGTTCATTCTTGCCTTGGCCCCACCAACCTGCTTTTTTATAGATAATAATAACAACAGCAGCGCCAACTAAAAGTACCAATGGAATTACCCATGTGAATCCAAGTGAAGACAGGATAGGAGAAAAGGTAACAATAATGATGTCAACAGGTGCAACACCAACATAACCTAGTGCATAGCCTTCTGGAGTCCGACTTCTCAGCTCAGGATCAACAATTCGTAAAAGGGCAAGCCCCATCGCAACCGTACCTGTACTCCATCCCCAGCCGAAAATAGATTTCTCTAACCAGAAATCTCTGAATATATTTGGACCAACGAAACGAAAAATTATATATGCCCACATAATTCCGAAGATAAACAAAAGAGTCAGCGGTAACGCATAGTCTACTACAACAGTAATATTAATCGAAGCAATACCAAAAGCAACTAGAAAATCAGTGGCCGATCCACCAATTCGATCCATCACACGTTTATCAATATATTTATCTGCCTTTATTTTACGACAAATTGCCTGAAATAGTAATCCTAGTATAAATGAAACACTGAATAATGGTATCGATACTGCTGGTACCCAATCAGTAAAAATATTTGTCAACCAATAAGATATACCAATTATAAAAGAAATAATAGCTAAATGTAACACAAGTGGATCAATCGAATTTGATGAGACAGTCTCTTGTCCCATAGAAGGTCGTTTAGATACTGGTATTAATCCAGACTTTAATTCACTTGGTAGATTTTTAAAACTGGTAATAAATTTTGTTTCTCCATTTTCTGTACTTTGTTTAATAAGAAATAATCCACCTAAAACAGCGGCTAAAATTCCTACTGTGGCAGAAGTCATACCAAGATCCAGTGCCTCTTCCCAGCCGGCATGTGCCAATCCTTCACCAATAGCAGCCGCAGTGCCATGACCCCCTAGAAAACCTGCTCCCAAGATAAGTCCAAATCCATTTGGAAGATTTGGAAAAATAGGATTCAAAACAAGTAAGGCAAATAGGACACCAGCTCCCCACATAGATAATGTTAAAATAATAGAATAAGAAAACATATCACGGACGCGGTGAAAGACTTCCGATAATCGCACTTTTTTTGCACCAATTGGAATGGCTCCAAAAATGATTGCAATCAATAATGTAGGGTAACTACTAAATTGTTCTGAAAAGGGCAAGAGACCTAATCCGCTAGGGCCAAAGGCTAGACCGATAAATCCAGCAAGCATACTAGCCGGTAAAAATAGCGATTGAATCCATTTCAATTTAGCTCTTAGAATGATTCCAATTAAGAGTAATCCAGAAATAATGCTAACATCTATCATTAATGACCAAATTGTGAAGTTTTCCATTTTTAATAAAATTCCTCCTAGCCTATATTCAATTAATAGAGTAATAGTAGCCAAAGTCAACAAAAAGTTTGGATGGAGATGATAAAACGAAACTTCAATCAGTGGGAGTTGGGCCTACAGGATGTAGGTCATGCAGATGCGAGTAATCGCACTAAGGAAAACTACGGAGCTTTACACCGCAAGAATAAGTGGTTTTCTTATTCTGAGTCCCAGGAGGTGACGGTTTTAATCGGCGTTGTCCTGGCTCTCACTGATTGTTAAGGAACACAAGCTAACGTCGTGTTGCCCCGAGTTTTACGGACGGTTATCTGTGATAAAATAAATCACTCCATTTACCTTCTTAGATAATAATCACTGACCGAACGTTCTAAATCTAACATAATTCAATTTAAGAAACAAGTTATTTTCTACGATATAATTATCTGTTGACTGTGAAAAAACTCTATGATAATATTTTGGAACGAATGTTCAGTAAAGGGTTGAGCCGGTTATGTATATTGTTTATAAAAGAGAGTTAGAAGGAATAGGTTTTGAATATGAGGTAAATACAACATTTGGTGATTCTTTTTTGCTAATTCAATATCTGGATGGGATGTGTGAAATATTTTTTTATGATAAACAAGAAAGAAAGGGGTCTATTTTGCTGGATTCAAATGAAACAAGCATTTTATCACGGCTCTTGAACCGGGAAAAATTGTAATAAAATACTTTCCAATATACAATCTTAATCAGATATTAATCATGTGAATTTCAGTTCAAAATAGCAGAAAAAGAGGAATAGACACGTTGAATTGACATGGGTAGTTTATAACGTTTAAGGCTATTAATCATTAAATATTGTCAAATCAGGTATTTGTGCTGCACTTAATTGTAGAACAAAATTATAGTTAAACCTATATAATTAAATTGATTATGCGCCACGATATCATAGTTAAAGCTTCTACAAATAAGATTAAAAATAGTAGAAGCTTTTAAGTAGGTAAATATTTTTGTATTAATAGCGTAGAACTTTGAACTCGTAAATAAACGCTTTATTTATAGCTACTTCCACTCAAAGAATCTGTTGAAGCAATACCATATAGAAAGGTATCAATCGCTTTTTCATAGAGATCAAGTGTTTCTTTCAAATCTAAGTCCCTGCAAATATCATTTAATCCATACAATAATGTATCAAAAATTTTAGCAAGTAATAATGGATTATCTGCTTTCAATTCTCCTGACTGTATGCCTTCTGACAATAGTTTTTCACTATAGGATACCCTAGTATTAATTGTTTTATAGAGCTGGTTCTGTACGGAAGAATTAGATTTTTCTTGACTAAAAAACTCATCCGCTACATTTGTTAACGGGTGGTTATAATCATTGATTACAAAGTGTTTAGCAATTCCGTGTAATTGCTCTATTGTGGTGGGATAGCTTTTCTTTTGTTTCTCCCATTGTTCCATCCATTCTTTTTCCCATTCCTCTAGTACATGGATAAACAATCCTTCTTTACTATCAAAATGATAATATATATTTCCTTTACTGATTCCAGTGGTTTCTGAAATATTTCCAATAGATGTTGAAGCATAGCCTTTCTCGATAAAGAGATTTTTGGCTACTTCCGTAATCCTTTTTTTTGTCATCATACTTTTTGTTTGCTTCTTATTCAAAAAGTTCACTCCTGCTCATTTTTAATCTATAATTTCATGCGATATTAGGCTGTAAACATAAACAATCGCTTAGATAATTACTGATTAATTGTTCTAAATTTATCATAACATAATTATAGAAACAAGTGATCTTCACAGAAAATAAAGACTTAGTCAAAAAGGAGAACTTTTTTGCTTTAAAACAGTTACTGATTCACTATAATTTAATAATAGTGGTGTGATCACATGAATTTGAATGAACAACTGCAATATATTTCAACAGAAAAAATGTACAATGATTTAACAACAGAATAGTAGGAGTAAGAGAAAGGACAGGTTGATTAGCAAATCAAAATGATGATTCATTTAGTCAACCTTCTCATGTCAGAAAAAACTTATTCAAATAGTTCTTGAATCAAAATAGAATGTTTCTAGTATTATAAATTTTCAAATTATTCTGTACAAAGGTGATGAATTAATAAAAATAAATGATATAATATTTCTTATGAAAAAAGATATCAGATTTCGTGCTGAAAATAAGTGGAGGATAAAAAGTAAGTTGATTTAGCAAAATATTAAAAATTGTTCAAGATAGAGAGGGAGAGAGAATGCTTACAAATGCGGTTTTAATTAGTGTTATTGTGATGGTCGTGGTGAGTTTATTGCGTGTAAATGTTTTATTCGCAATTATTCTTGCTGCATTAACAGCAGGTTTAATGTCTGGGCTGAATTTAGTAGAAACAGTAGAGTTAATGGTATCTGGTATGGGGGGGCAGTCAAACACTGCACTAAGTTATATTCTACTTGGAATATTTGCTGTCATGATCGGCTTATCAGGGATTACTACGACGCTGGTAAATAAGATGTTGATTCTTTTTAATGGTAAAAAGACAGCACTTGTCTTAGCAATTGCTGGGATCGCGTGCTTATCACAAAATATAATACCTGTACATATTGCTTTTATACCGATCTTAATTCCACCATTGTTAAATTTATTTAATCATTTAAAATTAGATAGGCGAGCTGTTGCTGTGGCATTAACGTTTGGACTTAAAGCGCCATACATGACGATTCCGATCGGTTTTGGATTAATCTTTCAGGGAATTATTCAAGAAGAAATGATAGCAAATAACATGCCAATCAGTTTGAATGAAGTAACATTATCCATGCTGATGCCTGGAACAGGAATGGTCGTTGGATTACTCATAGCTATTTTTATCAGCTATCGTAAAGATCATCTACCTAGGAAGAATAATCTAACTGAAGTAGATAATTTAGCTCCACATACACAAACAGAGTCAAGATGGGGATTTTATCAATGGATGACCGTTCTTGCGATTCTAGTGGCATTAGCCACACAAATTAAAACAGAATCATTGATCCTCGGAGCACTGGCTGGGATCATTATTTTATTTGTGACTAGAGTCATAAAAATAAGCCAAAATGATAAGATTGTCCAAAAAGGAGTAGGCATGATGGGCATGATTGCTTTTGTTATGCTTGTTGCTTCTGGTTATGCAACCGTGTTAAAAG
Source organism: Amphibacillus sp. Q70 (assembly GCF_052055485.1). Lineage (GTDB taxonomy): Bacteria > Bacillota > Bacilli > Bacillales > Amphibacillaceae > Amphibacillus. The sequence goes on from NZ_CP197171.1 coordinate 3,087,887, forward strand.
AAACGGGAGATATTGAACAATTAGTAGAACAGACAACATCTGTGATTGGGACTTCTTCTTTTGTCGTTGCTACTGCTCTGTTGTTAGTTGGATTATTTATTACAATGGGAATTGGGACATCGTTTGGGACGATTCCTATAATTGCAGCGTTGTATGTACCGATCTGTTTAGCAACAGGCATGTCACCATTGGCAACCGCAGCACTTATTGGAACAGCAGGGGCTTTAGGTGATGCAGGGTCACCTGCTTCTGACAGTACACTTGGACCGACATCTGGATTAAATGCAGATGGAAGGCATGATCACATATTGGATACATGTGTCCCTACATTTTTACACTATAATATTCCATTATTTATTTTTGGCGTCCTTGCAGCAGTTATTCTATGAGACGGGGCAAAATGCTATACAACTGAAAAAGAAGATTTTATAAAACGAAACTTCAATCAGTGGGATTTGGGCCTACAGGATGTAGGTCATGCAAGTCCTTTCGATGGGGTGAATAACCGCAACCCCAGATGTTGTCACAAGAGGTGACGGTTTTAATCGGCGTTCCCCTAGCTCCCACTGATTATTAAGGAACACAAGCTAACGTCTTCGCGTCCTGGGACTGCGGTTACTCGTCCCACCGAAAACATTTGCGAAAACGCTTGTGTGACCAGCATCGTGTTGCCCCGAGTTTTACGGACGGTTATCTGTGATAAAAAGTGGATTAAAGTTATGAAAGAACGATCTATGAAAACTCTTCACACTATGTATGTAAAAGCTAGGGATTATTTTTATCAGAAATTGTAACAATTATTACATATAATAAAGGGAGGATGGTGTTGCTATGAAGAAAATGCTTCAATTGTTATTTGTATGTGTGAGTGTTTTACTGATCAGTGTAGGTTGTAGCAATGATAGTGTAGAAGATGATATTGAAGATAATTCTGAATTACCAACAGAAGAAAGTACGGATAACGAAGATGATTTAACCTCAGAGTCTCCTTCTTCAGAAGATTTATTGGGATTAGGGGATACGGGAATACTGGAAACTGAAATAGGTAACTTTGAAGTAACTCCTACAGCATTTCGTTTTGAAGAAGAGGTAGGTGAGGATGATGAGATACCTAATAATGAAATTTTTATTATTGTGAACTTAACGATTAAAAATATAGACGATGAGCCTATAGTTAGCGAGGATTTAATCTATTCATCAAACCTAGAGAATGTAGAAGGTGCTGGAGTAGGGGCAGATTTATACTTTGATGAAATTAATAATTTTGAGGGTGAAATAGCACCTGATGAAACAATGACTGGGGAATTGCTATTTGATTTTGTAAGAGAGGAAGCCTATGAATTCTCTTTTGGTGCAGATTATCTAGATTCATTAAGTAATGAAGTACGCTGGGTTTTCGATGCAGATGAAGTAGAATAGAGAAAATGTTTATTGGGAAAGAAAATAATAGATTAAAAATTAAAGCTAAGAAACATTTTATTCTAGCGAAGATGGGACAAAATTAGTCTCACATGGATAAAAACGGTGATGTTTATCAAAAATAGATAAACATCACCGTTTCATCTTTTTTTTATATTTTCCTTGCTAACGATGAAGTATTTTCTTATATGTACGTGAAACACCGGATAGAAGCTCTATATCCGACCTTTTGACTTGTGATTTTGTTTGAAATGAGAGATAGAGGGTCACTATCCGACATTTTGGTATGCGATTTCGTTTGAAATGTTTGATAGAAGCCTTCTATTCAACATTCTGGTTTGCGACTTCGCTTGAAATGTTTGATAGAGGTCCTTTATCCGACCTTTTAACTTGTGATTTTGTTTAAAATGTCCCATCTATGAGAGAATAGAGACATTTTGAACAGTATTAGAGCTTACTCGAATGGCTTCAAGTGTTACAGCGAATTTTCCATACTTATTGAATAGTTCAGCTTTTCTAGTCATATAAAAAAGCTGTTACACCATCTATTTTTCATTGTGTAACAGCTCCTCTTTTATTTAGCTGGGTTTGGTTCCGACCTCTTTTTGATAGGTATTTTATTTAAAAAAAGAGAAAATATAAAATGAAACTTCGTTCAGTAAGAGAGAATTTTCGCTCTTCTCCCACTGATTAAAGTTTTGCTTTATGCTTTTTAGTTATAGTTTTATATTCAATATAGGTATTTGTTATCTATAGACGAATTACTTTATAATAAATATAAGCTGATGAAGAATAGCACATAGCTGTAAAAGATAAACTTCCATGATAATAGATGAAACTGCTATCCAATTAAGAAGAGAGGAGGTATAAAATCTTCACTGAATCGAACTGATTCAGTAAACACCTGTTCATTCATAAGCAGGAGATATTTGTTTTTCTATATCTTTTGGAAAGATTAATTTAACCAGGAGTTTAATCATCAATCAACTTCCCTTGTTCAATTGGGGATAAGGGAGTAAACAGTCTGTTATTAAATCTTGATAAAGAATTTATCACTGTTTTAAAACCTTAGTGAATTTTATTGATAAATACAGCTAGAAAGGAATAATTAAAATGGAATTAAAAAAGCTTTTATCAAAAATGACATCAGAAGGTGTCATTCATGGTGGTTCAGAAGTTAATAAGGCAATGGTCGCAGTCTCATATGAAACGAGACGTTTATGTGCTCAATTGAATAATGGTGTTTATACAAATGAAGAAATTAGACAACAAGTGTCTCAAATTATCGGTCGAGAATTAGATGAAGGTTTTTCTTTATTTGTCCCTTTTACAACAGACTTTGGCAAGAACATTAAAATAGGAAAAAATGTATTTATTAATTCTGGATGTCGATTCCAAGATCAAGGACAAATCACTATTGGAGACGGAAGTTTAATCGGTCATAATGTTGTTCTTGCAACAATAAATCATGATTATAACCCATCAAAAAGAGGAACCATGTACCTTAAACCCATTGAATTAAAGGAGAAAACGTGGATTGGTTCTAATTCAACCATTCTTCCTGGTGTCACAGTTGGCAAAAACGCCGTTATTGCAGCTGGATCAGTAGTTACCAAAGATGTCGCACCAAATACGATTGTTGGTGGAAATCCTGCAACATTTATAGCAAATTTAGAGGATAAAATCAAACCATAATACGCATACTAACTTGGCTAATCTAGTGAAATAAGTATGTTGAACGACAGATAAACAGTCAATAAAAAAGATAAACTAGAAATCAGATTTCGTTAAAATGAAAAATAGATTTAGAAGAAAGTTTAATATGAGTTTGGACGAAATTTACCGGTTTCCCAATGCAGAGGACGAACAATCTAAGCATGACAAAATAAATGAAAAAGTAATCAAAGGAGAGGTTAAACATGGCTATCAAAGATAAAGTAATAATTATTATGGGAGCCTCTAGTGGAATTGGAGAGGCGACTGCTAAACTTCTAGCTGAAAAAAATGCGAAATTAATTTTGGCAGCACGCAGACTGGATCGATTAGAAGCAATCAAACAGGAATTTCCGGAAGCAGATATTCTTATTCAACAGGCAGATGTGACAAACAATGATCAAGTGAAAAAGGTCATTAATCTTGCGATGAATACCCATGGAAGAATTGATGTACTTTATAATAATGCCGGTATCATGCCAACTGCACCAATTATTGAGGGCAGACGCGATGAATGGCAAAAGATGCTAGATATCAATGTGATGGGTGTTTTAAATGGAATTGCAGCAGTTACCCCAATTATGGCAAAGCAGAAGTCGGGACACATTATTGCGACAGATTCTGTTGCAGGGCACGTTGTCTACCCTGATTCCGCCGTTTATTGTGGAACAAAATTTGCGGTAAGAGCAATTATGGAAGGATTAAGACAAGAACAACAGGAAAACAACATCAAATCAACAATCATTTCTCCAGGAGCTGTTGCTACCGAATTATATAAAACGATTAATGATAAAGAAGTCTCTGAAAGCCTGCATAAAGACCAAAAAGAGTGGGGATTAGTACCAGAAGACATCGCAGCCGCCGTTGTATTTGCCATTGATACGCCAGATCGCATGTCTGTTAGCGATATGATTGTACGTCCAACAACACAACCTGTTTAAGGTGTACAAGAAGATAAAATAAGGAGTGCTCTTATTTTCTTATTGTAAGAAGAGCACTGTATATAAGTCATGATCTAATTTTTAGCCCAACTGTTTATATTCAGTTGGGCTTTTTCCATAGTAATTTTAAAGTATTTTTCTGGATATGCGGCTTGACTTCAAGTTACATAAAGCTAATTTTGTATCTCATACTTCTTAACCTAAAACGATAAAGTCTAAAAGTACAAACAACAGCTACGATTAAAGGATATTTCTTTATGATCAATTAATCAGAACAGGGTGATTACTAGTGCTTTATTTTATCACCTTTTAACTTCCATATATTACAACACACACTGATATTGACTAAAGGAATATACGTTCGTATAATATAACATACAAACATATATTCGCGTTAGGAGAAAGTGCGATGAATAATATAATCATGATGGATTATGCTAATGAGCCACGTCGAGATATTATGTGTATCGATGTAAAATCTTTTTTCGCAAGCGTGGAAGCTGCTGAACGTAAGCAACACCCTTTAAAATCTAGAATTGCAGTTGTATCAAAACCAGATAATCAAGGGGGCTTGGTTTTAGCGTCATCTCCTTTAATAAAGCAGGAATATGGAGTTAAAACAGGAACAAGGATTTACGAGATCTCACATAAAGCAAATATAGAAATTGTCGAACCTCGTATGGCATTGTATTTAGAAAAGAACTTAGATATATTACGTATTTTTAAGCGCTATGTCGCAGAAGAGGATCTACTTGTTTATTCGATCGATGAATCGTTTATTGATGTGACTAAATCTCGGAAACTTTTTGGCAACGTGCATGATATAGCAAAGAAAATCCAAAATGATGTATGGAAGGAGTTAGGTTTAGTACTAACTGTCGGAATAGGAGATAATCCACTCTTAGCAAAATTAGCGCTCGATCATCAAGCAAAACATGACGAACAAAATGGGTTTATTGGTGAGTGGCGGTATGAAGACGTCCCACGTAAAGTGTGGAAAATAGAACCATTAACTAATTTTTGGGGCATAGGTCAGAGAACAGAAACAAATTTACATCGAATCGGTATTCGGAGCATTTATGGATTGTCTCAATATAATATTGATCGCCTAAGAAAAAAGTTTGGTGTGATTGGAGAACAACTCTTCTTTCACGCACACGGCATAGATCGAACCGTATTATCCGATACTTACACTCCTAACAGTACATCGTTTAGTAAAAATCAGATTTTAAACAAAGATTACCTGATTAAACATGACATTGAGATTGTTATTCGAGAAATGACAGATGAGAATGTCGCCAGATTAAGAAAATACGACTTAATAACCGGTATAGTCAAACTGTCCATTGGATACTCCAGAAATACAGTTCCGGATGGATTTAATCATCAGATGAATGTTGAAGCAACTGATTCTTCAAAGAAATTAAAAAAATATATGCTGCTTATCTTTGATAAATATTATCAAGAAAACACACCTGTAAGAGTTGTTAATGTCACCTTTGGAAATCTTCAACCTAAGCAGTCATTGCAGCTCGATTTCTTTGAACCAGTAGAAGAAGCCATCGAAAATGAAGCACTAGACCAGGCAATTGATTTTGTGAGAAGAAAATATGGTCAAACCTCACTATTACATGCTTCTAGTTTACTTGAAGGTGGAATGGCTAGATACCGTGCTAAATTGCTTGGTGGTCATAGATCAGGAAAGGAAAAGTAAAAATGAAACAAACATCTATAACACGAGTCACGCCTGAACAGTTAGGTTATAAAGATAGAGGGATTGTTAAATGGTTAGGGATGATGTTGTCGGATCATTCTGAAGCACTTAAAAAGGAAAAAATGAATAACCAACGCATAGAAGTTGAAGCAAAAGATGAAATGACGGAAGCAGACATTGCGAATGTATTATATAAAGCTTTTGTAACAGATTCACCCGTTTCAATTCAAGCGAATGTGATGCGGGATGGAAACTATTATAGAGATTTACCATGTAAAGTATCTGGATATGTTGAAAACCAGATCTACTTAGACTTAAAAGATGGACGGGTTACTCATTGTACACTTGAACAGATAAGAAATGTAGAAGCTATAAACCCGCTTGATTGGTACGATAAGAGAAAATAATAAACTTCAAAAGAAAAAGTAAGACAACTCGATATAGAAGCACCATACCTTAAAGTAATTGATCGAAATTTAAAGGTGTACAAAGTGATGCTAAAGAAAAAAGCCTCATTTCTAACTTGAAATGAGGCTTTACAGCTTTAGTAACTTTAATTAAAAATTCTCTTCATAACAAATCAAATTTGCTAAGCTTAGGGCGCATTATCACAGATATGGGAAACTAATGCTCCAATTCACGCAACTACCAGATATTTTTGATGGAACGGCAGCTGAGATTCCTCATCCAACCAGAAACATTAGCACCCTGTATCCTACAGGCCTAACTCCCACTAATTGAAATTTCGGTTGATTATGGTTTTGTGATAATCTCTCTCTTTTGATAACCCAAAATACCAAAAAAGATCAAAGCAACAGCAAATATTAAATTAATAATTAAGGCAGCGATAGGCAGATTCTCCACCTGAATGGTATAATGCGAAAAGGCAAATGGAGATAACTGCATGACGGTCCAATTAATAAGTCCGCTTTCCCACGATACTTCCAATAGACTAAATAATGCCCATATTCCCCAACTGAGAGCTGTGACTTTTGGAAAAAAACCATATAGCAGACTGAAAAATCCTATGAGTGTCCATACTGCTGGGATTTTAGAAATACTCATTATCAGGATTTGCCAAGATTCACTTCCCCAACTACCCGACACAACACTATAAATAGCGGCTCCAATTAATCCCATCAGAACCAACAAAAGTGCTGAACCACATAATGCAATAAAGATAAAGCTAAACATATATGATTTTCTATTTATTTTCTTATCTAAGATAATCTCATTACGTCCATCCATCTCCTCTTTTTTCAATCCATTCAATGCAAGTAAAGCATATAGCCCAATAAAAAGTGCCATGATATAAATACCAATGCTGACAAAAAGCAAACCAATTGGCATACCCTCCATCCAATTATCTCCGGTGATTTCTGTAAATAGAGAACTGATTTCACCAGAAATGGTAGGGGATACAGCTGCAAAAGTTGCAATGTAAAGGGTAACAGCGACTAGCCAACCTATAAACATTCCCTGATGAATCTTCCAAGCTAATGCAAGTGGATTTTTAAAAAAAGGAGCAGCTTCTGTCGGACCAGCTTGTAACTCTAAAATAGCACCGCCAATGTCCCTTTTAGTAGAAAAGAAATAAGCCAAAATTATAGGAAATAGAGCAATAACAAGCAAGGGAACTAACCCAAGAACATTTTCATCTGCAAACGGAGAAGTAACCCTGGTCCAGGAAATAGGAGACAGCCATTTAAGGAAAAGGTCACTCCCACCAAAGTTATTCAAAATATTGATGACTAAACTCAATCCCAAAACAATGATTCCTATATTTCTTGCAGCAGAACTACTATTTCTCAATTGACAAGCTAATAATCCAATACCAGTAAAAAACATTCCTGCCAAAAATAAAGTCGCTCCGAAAATAATAATTTCTTTTATAGAACCACCAAGTACCAGCATTGTCATACTCATTAAAACACTAGCTAAAAAAGTGCCCAAACATACAACACAAGAGGTTGCCGTTAAATTAGCATATTTTCCAACGACCAAAGAACTAATAAATTCAGTTCTTCCAGTTTCCTCATCTGTTCTCGTATGCCTAATAACAGTGAGAATGACGCAAACACCAATCAATAAAGTAACGGGATTTATAGCTCTCCATAATGTTGCGCCAACCATATCCATAGACATAATGGGTCCATGTACCGCAGAGACCAGACCATCTTGATTTAATTCATTGATGACAGCATTTATTTCCCGACCGCTAGTCAAAGAAAGAAAGGAAAAGGCATGTCCGATTAGTAAAAATAACGGTAATAATATCCATAAGGGAAGGAAAAAACGATCTCTTCTAAGATATAAATAAAATAATATTTTTGTTCCAGCAAAATGTTTATGACTCACTTTATTTTCCCACCTTTACATCATAATGCCGTATAAATAAATCTTCTAGGCTAGGCGGTTCAGCTGTGAATGATTGAATATTAACAGATGACAGCTCTTTAATGACATGATTAATAGCAGAACCCTCAACGGAAAAACGATACTGATGATTGTTATAAGAAATATCATAGACTCCAGCTAATTTAGCTAAATTCGGGATAGTGTCTTGTGTTGATAGACTTATTGTTGTTCTGGTTAGATGTCTCAATTCTTGAAGCGTACCTGTTTCGACGATTTTTCCTTCTCTAATAATACTGACCCGATCACAGAGAGCCTCTACTTCTGAGAGAATATGGCTGGAAAGGAGAACAGTTTTTCCTTTTGATTTTATTTCAGCTACACATTCTTGAAAAATGGATTCCATCAACGGATCTAACCCGGAAGTGGGCTCATCGAATAAGTAAAGATCCACATCACATGAAAGAGCCGCAATCAAAGCAACTTTCTGACGGTTCCCTTTAGAATAAGTAGAGGATTTCTTTTGCAGATCAAGTTGGAACTTTTTAATTAATTCATTTCTTTTTCTTAAATCTTGTTTTCCATGTAAACGTCCAAGGAAATCAATAATTTCACCACCTGTTAAATCCGGCCACAAGCTTACATCTCCTGGAACATAGACAAGATTTGCATGCAAATTGATTGCATCACTCCATGGGTCACCTCCTAACAAAGAAATAGTGCCGGAACTTTTTTGTAATAAACCTAATAGGATTCGAATAGTGGTAGATTTTCCAGCCCCATTCGGACCAATAAATCCATGAACCTCCCCTTTTTTGACAGTGAGATTTACCTCTTTTAGCGCTTTAAACGAACCAAATGCTTTTGTTAAGTTTTGAATCTCGATAGCATTCAATCTTCAAATCTCTCCTTTATATGTTTTGTAGTAAAATAGTATATATTATATAAAACATAATAAGATAGTCTTTTTTTATTGTCAATTGTTTTAGATAACTTTTATTGACTCACTCTAAAATATTAATTATGATGGTAAAAACGGGAGGATTATTTAAATGAATGGATATGAACAAAGAACAATCAATAAGCAAAAGAAAATTAAAAAAGCGGCATGTAAACTATTTAAGGAGTATGGAATTGAAAAAACGAGTATTAGTGAGATAGCTAAAGAAGCACAAGTATCCCCAGCTAGTATATATAATTACTTTAAAACCAAAGACGGCCTAGTTATAGAAGTAGCAAGAGATTTAATTGAAGCTTCTTTAAAGGAGAAAGAAATACTATGGAATAGTGATTTGCCATTTAATGAATTGCTTAAGAAAGCGGTAAATAATCAGAATCTATTTTTGGACCCTTTTAATTTGAAGCTATTGGAAAAATTCATTAAAGAAAGCGATGATGTGAGCAGTCTTGTAAACAAGGTCTTTCATGAACGCTATCCTGAATTATTAGAAGCTTTTATTGAAAAAGGGAGGAATGAGGGATACATTCATCGAAAGATTTCGACTGAATCGATGATGATTTATCTTAAAATGTGTCAAAGTATGATTAACAATTCTGATCTGGTCAAAGCTAATAATCAAGAAGTGCTTAATGAACTATACGAATTATTATTATATGGCTTAGTAGGTCAACCTTTAGAAGATTAAAGAGAACATTGCTCTGTAGCACAATTAAAGTTTTGCTATACCTTTTAAAAAGGTATTTTGCTAAACTACAAATTTTCACAAAGTGAAAATTTGTAACCTTGTGGATGAATGCACTTAATCTATAGGGGATTAAGAGTGATTCAAATAGGAAAAGGAGGGATGCCTGATGAATGATCGATCATAGCATGACCAACAAGGAGGCTTGGGAATATCGAGCTTATGTAGTATTAAAGAAGAGTATTAAACAGTCGATAGTATAAGTGTACTTACGGGATCTTTATCCAGATAAATAAGGGGTGAAAAATTCATTTTTGGAGCATGATAGAAAAATCTTTTGCATGGAGTTACACATAGCGCAGGCTTTATTTTAAGCAAACATGTCATCATACGCTCAAAATAACGAAACGCTTATTTGGAAGCTTCGTTATTTTGAGATTTCTCTCTTACTCTTATTAAATAAAAAGCACTTACCCAAGAAGCGATAGGAATAACCACCGCTATGCCAATTCCAGCACAAAATATCATAATCATTTCTGAACTGAAAATTTTTGAGTTAACGATTTCCCCGAAAGAATAGGATAAATCTTTAAACCATAAGAGTAATGCTAAATAACCACCGATAAAAGCAAAAAATAGCGTATTCGTATTAGAGCCCAGAATATCTTTTCCTATCGTTAATCCAGAGGTGAATAATTCTTTTCTGTTGATTGAAGGATGACGATGAAAAATTTCTTGCATCGATGATGTGATTGAAATAGATACATCGATAATCGCTCCGATTGTGCTCATAATAATGACTGCCACTGCTATTTTAACAAAGTCCACCCCAAGGTACAGTGAGTATACACTAAGTATTTCATCAATCTCTTCTTCACCAAATCCTTGAATCATTGCTTTATCTGTTATGATATAAATAAGAAACAGCAATAGAGTAATGGTAATGACCGTAGAGATAAACGCTGTTATGGTTTTACTGTTCACCTCATTAATAAAAAATAAATTGATACAGCTTATCACGGTACAAGCAACAATGGCTATTATGATTGGATTAGCTTGCGGATCTGTCATTAAAAATATAGAAAGCAACACTATTCCGAAATTGAAGAACAAGGAAATAAATGATTTTGTTCCTTTCTTTCCACCAATCAGTATCATTAATGAACATAAAATGATTGCTAGTAACACTAAAACATTCATGATTTGGCCCTCTTTCGATTAATAAAAAAAATGGACGTATATATCCCAATTGGAATCGTAATCACAATTCCAATTCCCCCAGCAAGTGCACGCGCAATTTCCAATGAAAGATTAAGAGAAAGCGCGAACCCCAATGGGGAAGAATTTTTAAAATATACAATAAGAATGGGAATAGAGCCACTTATATAAGCAAAAAATAAAATATTTGTCATCGTGCCCATAATATCTTTACCAATATTGAATCCAGATTTTTTAAGGGAGTTGTTGGATATATGATGATCTTTTTGATAGAGCTCATATAAGGCTGACGAGATAGAAATAGCAACGTCCATTACTGCACCTATAGCTCCAATAAATAACCCTGCCAGAAATACGAGTTGGTAAGGTCGTGTTAAAAATGACATTTCTTCATAGTAAAGCCCTTTTTCTGACGTAAACCAAATGGCTAAATAGGCGATGAACAAGGAAATAAACGTACCAAGTATTGTCGCAATAATGGCGGCATATGTTTTTTCATTGCGTCCATTGACAAGCAATAAAGATGTCACTGTAAACAGAATGGCAGTGATTCCACAAATCCATAATAAATTTAATTGCGTATTGACATATATATCTAAGGCGTATGATAATAAAATCATATTTATAGCTAAACTAATGGTTGCAAACAATCCTTGTCTTCTTCCAACAAGTAGTAAAGTAAAGATAAAAATCCACATGACGACGACAACATATTTATCGCGTTTGACATCTGTTATACTTCCAGTTAGCGATGTACTGTCTTGGTCAATGGATACAAACAGCTCATCACCCGTGTTGTATGAAAAATCATAAGCTCCAGACGATGAATGTTCATTAACTATATGAATATGCTGCCCTTTTTGTTCTCCATTTTTAATTTCTGCAGTCATTTGTTGGGTAAAAAGCATGTCTTCATTTTCATAAAGATCCATCGTCTCAGTTGTCTCTGTTACGGTTGTTTGAATGACTTTAGCGATTGGACGTTCATAGAATCGATGATTGTTATAAACAAAAACGATCGAGAAGATAAAACAAATCGCAACAATGGTGTAAAAAATAATATGTTTATTGATTATTACTTCCAATTTATTAATCATCATGTTCCCTCAACTCTTTTGATATAAGTACATATCATTTACCGATAATAGTCCAAGGATAGCAAGTATCTGTTTAATGGTCAAGAAACGGGTCATGATAAAAATTAATATTCATCCTTTTTAAATGGATATTATCAGTTCAATAAACCATTTAGTGATTCCAATTTTTACAGAATATCAAGTCTTCTAAATAAAGAGAATGTCGATTGGATAATAAAATATTATTTCACCATCTGACTACCTAGCTTATCCAGAATAGCCCTAATAATTAGAATATTTTTCATTTCATCCAGAACCTATGATAACACCATTTTTCATCTTATTTTTGGAGGGATAAATAATGACTAATTTTACTTATCAAATTAAAAAGCTACCTGCTTATCGTGCGATGGGATTGAAATGCGATGTTCCATTTACTGAAATTGAAACAATTAAAGATACCATTCAAAGCTCAATGAGCAGAGTGAATGAACTTGAATATGCTGTCAATAAAAATATGAGGCTAGGCTTGTCTTACCATCTACGTCCTGATGGCTTCGTGTACTATTCTGTCTATGAAGTGCAGGAACAACAACAACTTCCAGAAGATATGGTTGAAATTAAGATCCCAGAAATGACCTATCTGGTAACAAAGCATAAAGTTGGCAGTATTGAAGAAACTTATATGAAAATCATGGAATGGATAAATAAGAATACATACGAGGTTTTCAAAGAGCCGGGTGTCGAATACTATGATGAGTTGCCAATAAAGCATGAAAAACACACAAATGAATCACAATTTGAAATTTTAATACCTATCGTTAAAGCGTAATTAACTAAAATAAGCGAAGAATAGGACGTGAAAAATGCTTAATCAATTTAAAAGTGATAATGAAGAGAAAAAGGCAAAGAAATCTAAAGCAGTTGAGCTCAGTCATTTTCTAGAAGGAGGATTATATGATTTTGATGATGATCTTCGAGCTATTTTCAAAACGTCAAAACGTCATAGTCCTATTATTGAAGGCTTAAATTTTAAAAATGAGGTACACAACCCATTTAAAATTGATAACGACAAGGCAAAACAGTTTGCTGGTCATATCATGTGGTTTTGCAGCAATGGAGATATCAAGCTATTCTCAGACTCTGAAACACTTACCTTATGCTGTAATCAGGATAATTATTTGAGGAAAATAAATCATTATAATTATTTCTCGGCTTTTTTTAGCATACCTGAGATAATCGATCGTGATAATAGAAACAATAGATTGATTGAAAATTTCATTGCGTTCGAAAATAAAAGGGATCAGGATGATGATTTAATCTTAAGAACAATATATGAGGATTACACAAACTATTTCACCTCTTTAAATCGAAGGTCAATGGTTAATTATCGAACGATGGATGAGTTATTAACGACCAGTTTAAATACAACCCATTTGAACTACTCACCCCTTAATTTCTAATGAAATTTGAAGGGGGAGATTCCTAAGAACACCAACCTAATGGTTGATTATTGATTAGGCGATCCCTGTCGTACCGACAGTTAGAAGTCTGATGGCTTCAACTTCAATATTTTTACTTGCGTTAAGATCTCGATCGTGTGCTCTATGGCATGAAGGACATTGCCACATGCGTAAGGCGAGATGCTTAACGTCTGGATGTCGATAGCCACAATGCGAACAAAGTTGACTAGAAGGAAAGTTTTTGGCGATGGCTACGACTTCCTTTCCGTACCACTTGGCTTTGTATTCAAGCATCGTACGAAATTCTGACCAGCTGACTTCACTAATGGCTTTTGATAATCGTTTGTTTTTGAGCATGTTAGATACTTGTAAGTCCTCAATACCAATGATGTCGTGGTTTTTGACAATTTCAGTACTGACCTTATGCAAGTAATCTGTTCTGACATTTTTAATCTTTTCGTGAATACGAGCGACCTTGACCCGTTGTTTTTGATAATTTTTTGCTTCATGAAGGGGTTTTCTATCTTGCTTGGCTTGTTTATATCGTCTGGACAGTTTGCGTTGTTCTTTTCCTAATTTATTTTCTAGCTTACGTAAACATCTAGGGTTCTTGTACGTTGTCCCGTCTGAAAGTGTGGCAAACGCTTTGATGCCCACATCAACCCCTGTTGATTGCTTCGTTTGAGGGAGTGAGTCTACCTCTGTCTCAACAAGGATAGAGATGAAGTATTTACCACTTGGATGTCGTCTAATCGTGGCATTTAGAAGGCGTCCACCGACCTCACGACTTTTAGCGAACTTGACAAGCCCTAATTTTGGCAGCTTGATTGTATTGCCCACGACTGCGATATTTCCGTTCGTGTGTTTCGTTGTATACGATTGGGTCGGGTTCCTTTTAGACTTAAATCGTGGGGCGTTCGTTTGTTTGTTAAAGAAGCGCGCAAAAGATTCAGATAGATGTTTGACACTTGATTGAATGGCAATACTATCGACTTCTTTTAGCCACTCATATTCCTGCTTTAAAGCGGGAAGCTGTTTAGAGCATGAACGATAGTTGAGTCCTTTACCCGTTTCCTTGTAAGTTTCATTCCACTTGGCTAGAAAGTGATTGAAAACAAACCGTGAACAACCGATCGTTTTATTCATGAGGATTTGTTGTTCTTTATTCGGATAGAGGCGGAATTTATAGGCTTTATTGACTAACATCATCTCACCTCACTTAATAGGAATATATGTTCTCATTATATCATAAGGGAGATGTTTTGGCTAGCGCCAACCCACATTCATCTCCCACTTACTCACGGGGCGATGCCCTTCATGTTCCTAGAAGTGGGAGTCTTCTGTCGGAAATCCGATAAAACAATTTGAGAATATAATAAATGGGATTGATCGTCAATTATTCGAAATAAAATTCCCCTTTATCCGGCTCCATGGTGATTTATGGACAGCGAATATTCTATTAGAGAAAGAAAGAACAGATAATAAAGGTTTGTGGTACATCGACTGGGATAATTCGGGTGAGTACATCTTCTTTTATGACTTTTTTAAATTTATCTGGAATGAGTTAGATGTCAATCATAATTATGTATACTATGAAAAGTATCTAAAAGGTGAGTTCGATCATAAACTTAAAAAAATATTTAGCATTTTCGATCTGAAATTTCAGCCAGAATACAA
Organism: Amphibacillus sp. Q70; assembly: GCF_052055485.1. Classification (GTDB taxonomy): domain Bacteria; phylum Bacillota; class Bacilli; order Bacillales; family Amphibacillaceae; genus Amphibacillus. The sequence goes on from NZ_CP197171.1 coordinate 3,103,106, forward strand.
GCAATCTTATTTTTATTTGTTCTTTTTGAATTTCATCCTTGAGGATACTGGCATTATGGAGTATAAAGTGAAACTTAATGAAATAGTTGATTTTCAAAGGAAAGTTGTTTTACCAATGGAGCGATATCTAACGGACGATCATATTTGACTAAAAAACTAGTGATACCATTCTAAATTATACACAATAATGATAGAGCTGATCATATAGAATACAAAACCGAGAGCGGGATTGAGCGGACATATGGATTTGAATTTTTTTTAAAAAAGAGATTTTACCCTAATATATAAGGACAGGGATTCCTAAGTGAATGAAATCTTTAATCGATTTTGAAAAAATATTATATGTGGGATCCTGTTTGATAAGGAATTAATCAAGCTATCAATCGCGTTAAGTAATCGTGGATAACAAGGTAGTGGGCCTTGAACCACGAAAAGAGTATATTGATGTGAAATGATTCAGAAGTAAAATAAAAGCTTTAGTTTCACAAGAGACTAAAGCTTTTATTTTATATTACTTTATATGATATCATTAAACTATCAATAAAAATGATAGAGGGAGGATGTAAATTGAAAAATCCAATGAAAAAGAATGGTTTAGGCTCGTATCGAGAAAGTAGAAATCAAGAGATAGGTAAGAATCCATCTTTACATAATGAAGCAGGGATTCCTGTCACAAATGATGAAGCACAAATGACTGCTGGTGTAAGAGGTTCTACTGTCCTTAACGATGCTTGGTTACTAGAGAAAAATGCTCATTTTAACCGGGAAGTCATTCCTGAGCGACGTATGCATGCTAAAGGTTCAGGTGCATTTGGAACGTTTAAAGTAACAAATGATATCACAAAATACACCAAAGCAAAAATCTTTTCTGAGGTAGGGAAAGAAACAGAAATGTTTGCTCGTTTCTCAACAGTAGCTGGAGAACGTGGTGCAGCTGATGCCGAACGAGATATCCGTGGTTTTGCCCTTAAGTTTTATACAGAAGAAGGGAATTGGGATTTAGTTGGAAATAACACACCCGTTTTCTTTATTAGAGATCCAAAACATTTTATTAACTTAAATCGTGCTGTTAAGCGTGACCCACGAACAAACTTAAGAACACCAAACTCAAACTGGGATTTTTGGACCTCTCTACCCGAATCATTACATCAAGTAACCATTACAATGAGTGATCGAGGGATTCCATCATCTTACCGTTTTATGCATGGATTTAGTTCTCACACTTATAGTTTTATAAATGAAGCGAATGAACGTGTTTGGGTAAAATTCCACCACCGTTCACAACAAGGAATTCAAAACCTAACAGATCAAGAAGCAACCCTTGTAAATGGTGATGATCGTGAATCTCATCAAAGAGATTTATATAATGCCATTGAGCAAGGACAGTACCCTAAATGGAAAATGTATGTTCAAATCATGACAGAAAAAGAAGCAGAAGCGTTAGATTATAATCCATTTGATTTGACAAAGGTATGGTATAAAGATGATTTTCCACCGATTGAAGTTGGAGAATTTGAATTAAACCGAAATCCAGATAATTACTTTGCCGATGTGGAACAAGCAACCTTTACACCAGCAAATTTTGTGCCTGGTATTGGGATTTCTCCAGATCGTATGTTACAAACACGTGTCTTTGCTTATGGTGATGCGGCTCGTTATCGCGTTGGCGTTAACGCTCATCAAATTCCTGTAAATGCACCTAGAGGGGTGAAAGACTTCCATACGTCACATCGAGATGGTACAATGCGTGTTGATGGGAATGGTGGCAGTGAAAATAACCTCTCTGTAAACTCATATGGAAACTTTACCGATCATCCTGAACATCAAGAACCTCCACTTGCAGGTGGAGATGTCGCTTATCATGATGCTAGGGAAGACGATCATGATTACTATACACAACCAGGAAAACTATTCCGTGCCATGACTCCTGAACAACAATTAGTCTTGTTTGAAAATACAGCCAGAAATCTGGGCGATTCAACAATGCAAATCAAACATCGTCATATTAATAACACTTACCAAGCAGATCCTGATTATGGAGCAGGTGTTGCCAAAGCGTTAGGCATTGCTTTAGAGGATGTAGACTTAACGCCAACACCAAGAGATTCACGAGCTGCAAATAACCACGCAAATGCACGTGGTTCTGATGATTTAAACTATCCAACAGAAGAAGCTGATCCAGAGTCCGCTAAAGATTTAGGAAATGAAGGACGTAACACAAATGTTGAAGATCCTACAACTCTAACAGATATTATGAACGATCCACATTTTCTATAAAACGAAACTTCAATCAGTAGGAGTTGGGCCTATAGGATGTAGGTCATGCATATGGTTCCGGTGGGACGAGTAACCGCAAATGTCTTCGGTGGGGCGAGTCATCACACAAAGGAAAGCTACGAAGCATTTGCATCGCAAGAATAAGTGTCTTACTTATTCTGAGCCCCAGTTCCAAGTCCTTTCGATGGGGTGAGTAACCCGTTGTTGCCCCGAGTTTTACGGACGGTTATCTGTGATAAGAATTTAAAACCTTAGTCTCAAATAAGACTAAGGTTTTATTATGCTATAATATATCTATTCGGCTGCTTGACTTCACATTATTTTTATCCGTAACATTAAGGATTCAAATAGGAAAAGGAGGTATAACCATTGAATGATCAAAGTAGGACGAATAAGAATGTTTGGGAATACCGAGCCTATGAATTTTGGCATAAAAGAGACGGTACCCCGAAGGAAAAGGCGAAGAAAATTTCTGAACGAAGAATCTGAAAAATGCAGAAGGACATTTGGGTTTGGGATTATTTATTAGCAAAACATTGATTACTGCTACGAAAGGGCAACTCGAAGCTAGCCTTCAAAAAGATATGATTACTTTTAAAGTTTCTATTCCTTTAAGTCATTAAATTTTTGACTATTGTACTAATACCTAAAGTATTTTAGCCTAAGGATTAAAGTTACGCTCATATTTTATAGGTAAAGGTGCCAAAAAGGTTTACATAAAAACAGAAAAAAGTAAAATTATTGAAATAACAATGACAGGAAAAAGGTTTAGAAGAGTCTGTGAGCTTGAAGCAAGCTGTTTAGTAATTCCGCAGATAGGGTATAAGAATAAGTAAATGTGATTCGATTTGTATTGGGGAATTTCAAACTTGATGAGTAAAAAATAAAGATACAGTAAATTCTATGATTCAAAAAGGAGTTTAGTATGGAACTAGGATTAAAAGGAAAAGTAGCATTGGTCACAGGTTCAAGCAAAGGAATTGGCTTAGAAACAGCCTTGTTTTTTGCCAAAGAAGGTGCTGAAGTAACGATTTGTGCAAGGAATAGAGAACGTTTAGAAGAAGCCGCCTCTTATATTTTACAAGAAACAGGTAAAAAAGTATTGATCGTTGAAACCGATGTAACAAACAAAGGGGCTTGTCAAAAAGTCGTCTCGGCTACAGTAAAAGAATATGGACGTTTAGATATTTTAGTAAACAATGCAGGAACTTCTCAAGCCCATTCGTTTGAGGATGTTGGAACAGATCTATGGCAACAAGACCTTGATTTAAAGCTATTTGGAGCGATTCATTGTTCTCAATATGCCATCCCTTATATGCGTGAAGCTGATGGTGGTTCCATCGTTAACGTAACGGCAGTAGCTGGAAAAACACCTTCAGAATCATCACTACCAACCTCTGTTAGTCGATCAGCAGGAATGGCCTTAACAAAAGCGATGAGTAAAGACCTTGGTCCAGACAATATTCGCGTGAATACTGTCTGTATTGGTTTGATTCGAAGTGAACAAATTGAGAAAAGGTGGCAAGATCAAGATCCAACGCTTTCTTGGGAACAATTTTCTCAAAAAGAACGTCAGATTCCACTAGGACGGATCGGAGATACGAAGGAGGCAGCAAAAGTGATTACTTTTCTTTCTTCGGAAGCCGCTTCTTATGTGTCAGGTGCAGCAGTGAATATTGACGGAGGTAGGGCAGGAGTTTTATAAAACTTGTGATTGTTATCGACATAATTATATTAAAAGATAGTCACTTAAACAGATGAGTATGGCGAACTTTGAAGTCATTCTGATCTGTCTTTTACTATTTATATTGAAGCATATACTGTTCTGTATAGAAAGCAATGACCCAATAGTTATATAAATAAAAGGGCAGCTTGCCTATATGACAAGTCTGCCCAAAATTAAATTGAAAGTTAGTTATTCAAAATACTTGTTCAAAGCATGCCTTAGTCCGTCTTCATCATTACTTAAAGTAATTTCATCTGCAATTTTTTTAACTTCATCTGGTGCATTTCCCATCGCAACCCCGAGCCCTACATATTTTAACATATCCATATCATTAAAGTTATCTCCAAGAGCCATGACTTCTTGATTGGTCATGTTAAATTGTTTTGCTAACTTTTTTATAGCATTAGATTTAGACGCTTTTCCCGACATAATTTCTAAATAAGTGTCCTTTGATTTATAAATGGACAGATCAGGGAATTTATCTTTTAATTCTATTTCAAGCTGATTAATTATCTCCGGCTCACCCATACACAGGCATTTATGAATATCATGGTTTTCTTCAATAAATGATAAGAGAGGACAATGAACTGGAGAAGCATTTGTAATTTCCTTTTCTTGTAGAATCCATTCATCCTGATTATCACTAACCAACCATTGATCATGACTATACAAACTAAAACTAATAGAAGAGTAACGCTCATTGACTATTTGATAAATTTTTTCTATATCTGACTGCGCCAAACTGATGCTGTCAATGATTATTTTTTCTCCATTTTCATTATCTGGACCTAAAATTAGAGCGCCACTATAGCAAATAATAGGGGAGTTAATAGATAATGTTTGTTGAAGAGGCAGGATGCCACTTGGCATTCTGGCTGATACTAGTATAAAAGGAATATCATGGTTCACAACATTTACAATTGCATTTTTTGTTTCATCTGTAATTTGATGATTTGAATTTAGTAAAGTACCATCAATATCACTAAAAATAGCTTTAAGTGTCATATTTTATTTTCCTCCTTGTTAATTATGTTGCGATTCATGGTCACTTACTTGTCAATTCCACTATAACTCCTTGATTATTTAATATTTCAATAAAATTATTTGGTGGCTCTTTATCTGTAATTAAAGTATCAACATCAGAAATTGACATTGCTTTATAGTGACTGGAATGATTAAATTTTTCATAATCGGCAAGTAGAAAGACTTGTTTGGCACGTTTAGATATGATTTTTTTGATATAAGCATCTTCTTGATCCGCAAAGTAGATGCCATCATTTAAAATTCCTGCAGATCCCAAGAAAGCTTTATCAAAATAAAGATCATTTAATTGTGAAGTCATTTCAGAGCCATAAAAAAATCGGTTTTTCTGATTAAAAGCTCCTCCCAACAAGTATAGTTGTATATTATCTTTCGTTGATAATATTTCCGCATTATCCAGTGAATGAGTATAGATAGTCGAATGGACTCTTAAGTTTTCACATAGGAACTTGATAGTTGTAGAGACATCAAGAAAACACAGCTCACCATCCGAAATATAGGTTGACCCAACTTTCCCTATCATAAGCTTTTGCATAGAACCAGTAGTTAAACGATCTTTATAAGCCTTTACCTCCTCTTTAAAGTGAGGTAAGGCAATTCCACCATGAGTTCTTATGGCAGTGCCTTCCTCAACCAATTTGATAATATCTCTTCTGGCTGTATCTCTTGAAATATTAAGCATATTACAAATATCTTGATTTGAAGCTTGATGATGCATTTGGAGATGGTCCAGTATTTTTACTAAGCGTTCTTCTTGATAAATAAGAATCACCTTCCTTTACAAAACTTATTATACACAACTTCAAGTGTTTTTTTAAGTAATTATAAGTGACTAAATTATTTTTTAAGTATATTTAAGTGATTTATGTAAGAACTAACATGTATTATTTTTCTAAGGCGGGATAGCATGAACTATCTTTTAGTAAAAATAGATTTTGTTTCAATATCAGTAGTAAGCTATCTTAAATATCCCTTTTACAATTCTAATTTACAATTCTAAATTTTTCTGCTAATCTATAGAGCATGCAAATATCAATATTATTGTCTTATTTTTGTGCTATAATAGTTATTTTGGAATAAGGATGAATGGGACAGATAGCTTAGTGTATGAAATATGAGGTGTAAATTTAGGGGAAATAAGAAGGCTTCGGTCTATTGACGTATGAACAATTGGTACACATGCTAAAAAATATCAATTCATCGCCTCTGATAGTATAATGGGACAGAAGTGAGTTATAATAAAGCAGAATTAGCTGTAGGAAAATGACAGAAATGATTTACTAGTTTGTCGAGTGAATAATTTTATATTTAGGTGTGTGAGCAAGAACAAAATGAAGATTTAATTATCAATGAACGGCCACTGCCCTTGCAGTGGTTTAATTTTTTGCATGTTAGTAAAGTATAAAATTTCTGCTCAGAATATGTGAAGCTTTATTCTTTGATCGTGCAAGTATAATAAAAACTAACCCTTTCGCAGGATCTTCGACTAAGTTCTCTACTTCCTCGAAAATAAAGATCCATTCTCTTCGTGCGATGTATTGCTCCGAAGTTTCCCTTGTCCTATAGGAACGTTGAAGCCAGCACATCCATGTACTAGTGAGCGAAAGCGAGTTTTTTTAATAGAAGGAGGTCTTTTCGTGTTATATGTTTGGAGTTATGTTAAAAGACATAAGAAATTATTAGTTTTAAATTTATTCGGAGCCATCTGTTTTGTGCTCGTAAACTTGGGTTTACCGACTATTTTGGCACTAATTATCAATGATGTACTGGTAAGTCAAGACACAGGACAATTGTATTTCCTAGTTGCCATCATGGGTGTTATTATCGTTTTTGGCTTACTTGGAAATATTCTTTTAACTTATGCCTCTAGTCGTTTGACCAATGAAACAACGAGAGATATTCGCAATGAGTTATATGATAAAATTGGTGATTTTTCTCATGAAGAATATGAAAAAATTGGTGTTTCTTCGTTAGTTACTCGAATTACAAACGACGCATTCGTTATCTTACAGTTTGTAGAAATGGTGCTCAGAATCGGATTTAATACACCATTGATGTTTATCGGAAGTATTGTCTTGATTGTTCAAACAAGCCCATCCTTGTCATGGATTTTAGCTGCGGCACTACCTGTTATTTTCCTTGTTATTTATTGGATTGCTAAACGTTCAGGTCCATTATCTGATAAAATGCAAAAATTACTAGATAAATTAAATACTTACTCAAGAGAGAATCTAACAGGTTTGCGTGTTATTCGTGCTTTTTCTCGTGAAAAGTATCAAGAAGAAAAATTCTCGGTAGCCAATAAGAATTATGCGGACACGGCACAATCCTTACACAAATTAATGGGATCAGCTATGCCTATTTTCTTTCACATTATGGCTGTCGTTATTACACTTATTTTTATATTTTCACTAGACCCAATTGGCGCTGGCGAAATGCAAGTGGGGACGTTGGTTGCTTTTGTTGAATATGCTTTTCATGCACTATTTTCAGTTTTGATGTTTTCACAAATATTTATGATGTATCCACGGGCAAATGTTTCGGCGAAACGATTGAAAGAAGTCAATGATATACCCATTTCAATTACGAGTAAACCAGATGGAGTGACTGAAACAGAAACGCATGGTTATATTGAATTTAACGAAGTATCTTTTGCTTATCCTGGTGAAACAGAAAACCCTGTGCTTCATGATATTAGTTTTAAAGCAAAACCAGGTGAAACAATTGCATTTATTGGCAGTACCGGAAGTGGAAAGTCTACATTAGTGCAATTAATTCCCCGATTTTTTGATGTGACATTTGGGCGTATTATCATTGATGGTGTTGATGTACGTGATTATGATTTAGATACTTTAAGGGGCAAAATTGGTTTTATTCCGCAACGCGCCTTACTTTTCACCGGAACAGTCGGTGAGAACTTACGGTTTGGAAAAGATGACGCAACAGATATTGAGTTAGATAAAGCATCTGATGTCGCACAAGCACGTGATTTTATTGAGCATATGGATAAAAAATATTTTTCTTATTTGAGTGAAGGTGGCAGTAACTTATCTGGTGGACAAAAACAACGTCTATCGATTGCAAGAGCGATTGTAAAACAACCAGATATTTACGTATTTGATGATAGTTTTTCTGCATTAGATTATAAAACAGATGCCGAAGTGAGACGTCGCTTAAAAGAGATAACAGGTGAGTCTACAGTGATTATCGTAGCTCAGCGTATTTCAAGTATTAGAAACGCTGATCAAATTATTGTCCTAGAAGAAGGGGAAATTAAAGGACGCGGAACCCATGATGAATTAATGGAAACAAGTAAGATTTATCAAGCGATTGCGAAGTCACAATTAAAAGAGGAACAGGAGGAGGATTTCGATGAATTACGAAACAGCACAGAACAATCAATCGATCATTGAAAGTTTTAAGCGTATTTGGACTTACTTGAAAAATTATAAAGGACGCTTATTTACTTCTCTTTTCCTAGTTTTTATACAAGTCATTACAAACGTACTTGAACCCTTTATTTTTGGTTTAATCATTACTGAAGTCTCTGCTAATGTTTTAGACATGATCAATGGAGTATCAGGTGCTGGAATAAATTATTCATATATTTACATGATAATTGCTATTTATTTTGTTCGAGGACTCATTAATCAGGCCTCAGCTTTTGGATCGAATTATTTTATAACAGAAGCTGTTCAAAGCATGACTTTTGATATACGAACAGATATTACAAATAAAATGAACCGTTTACCGATTTCATATTTTGATGGACATCAATTTGGTAACATTTTAAATCGAATTACAAATGATGTTGATAATATTGCCAATGCCTTTCAAGTTTCTTTACTGCAAGTATTCAATGCAATCTTACAATTAATATTTGTTATTGTCATGATGTTGTGGATTCAATGGCAATTTGCGTTAATTATGCTTGTTGTGATTCCTGTATCAAGTTTTATTGCTAAATTCATTATCGGAAAATCGCAAACTCACTTTAAACAACAAGCGGATGTGTTAGGACGAATGAATGGCTTTGTCCAAGAAAATTTGACTGGATTTAACGAAATCAAGTTGTATGGTCGCGAACATCACTCAAGTGAAGAATTTCGTGCGATAACAGCAAAATTAACTGATGTTGGTTTTAAAGCAAGCTTTACATCCGGGTTAATTCGACCCCTTATTACCTTTGTAGCACATAGTGCCTATGTTATGATTGCGTTATTTGGTGGACTTTTAACTTTTACAGGTCGAATGACAATTGGTAACTTACAAGCTTTTACACAATATGTCTGGCAAGTCAATCAACCCATGCAAATGTTGTCTCAACTTTCTGGTTTAATTCAAAGTGCAGCAGCTGCGATTAATCGTGTCTATGAATTACTTGATGAGGAAGTGGAAACTCGAGAGCATTCACAAACATTGGCTGAACCAGTCACTGGAGCAGTATCTTTTAATAATGTATCTTTCAGTTATAATCCTGAAAGACCACTAATTCAAGATTTTGATGTTGATGTAACACCAGGTGAAACCATCGCCATTGTTGGTCCAACCGGCGCTGGAAAAACAACAATGATTAATTTGCTGATGCGATTTTATGATGTTGATAAAGGGAAAATTACCATCGATGGAATAGATATTCAGTCCTTACCTCGCCAGCAATATCGTTCACAATTTGGTATGGTTTTACAAGATACATGGCTCTTTGGCGGAACAATAAAAGAGAATCTTCGATTTGGAAACTTAGCAGCTACAGATGAAGAAATTATTGAAGCTGCAAAAGTTACCAACGTAGATCACTTCATTCGAACATTACCGGGTGGATATGATATGCCGCTCAACCAAGAGTCTTCAAACATTTCTCAAGGTCAGAAACAACTGCTAACCATTGCTCGTGCATTATTATCTGATCCGAAAATTTTAATTTTAGATGAAGCAACTAGTTCTGTCGACACACGATTAGAAATTTTAATTCAAAAAGCGATGGATCGATTAATGGAAGGGCGAACAAGTTTTGTCATTGCTCACCGCTTATCGACTATCCAAGACGCTAATCGAATATTAGTGATGAATAATGGTCAAATTGTTGAACAAGGAAGTCATGGAGAATTACTTGAAAAGGGTGGTTTCTACAGTCAACTTTACCAAAGCCAATTTACTGAATAAGAGTAAATTCTCTAATATTTTTAAATAAGTAAATAGATATAAGATATTTTTCTGAATTAATGATATATGATATACACCTTAACGTTATTTAGAAAAATATTATTGAAAAGAATTAAATCAAAACCACCAGTGTGAACTGGTGGTTTGCTCTGCGGCTGAAAGCCTCTGTTACCGGCCTCGGCCTAAAAGGCCCACTGAATGGGTTTCCCTTTTGCACCACACTTACTCACTGATTCTAAAAGAATCCCTTATTTCTTTTTATTCCCGGTAAATGGATCAAGTTCTTCAAATAATGTTAATTGATCGCTCATGTAATCATCTTTAAGCTGATTTCTTATATATTCTTGAATTTGATTTTTATTTCGCCCCACTGTATCTACAAAGTAACCCCGACACCAGAATTTGCGGTTACCCTATCTATACTTTAAATTCGCGTGTCGATCGAAAATCATTAAACTACTTTTTCCTTTTAAATATCCCATAAATTGAGATACACTTAATTTGGACGGAATACTGACTAGCATATGAATATGATCTTTACATGCATTTGCCTCGTGTATTTCAACTCCTTTTCTCTCACAGAGTTCTCTTATTATTTCTCCAATGCTTCTTTTATATTTTCCATAGATAATTTGCCTTCTATATTTTGGGGCGAAAACAATATGATACTTACATCTCCACTGCGTATGTGCTAAACTACTCTTGTCCTGCATAGGACATGCCTCCTTCTTTGGTGAGATTGGGTGGTCGGGAAACCAACCTTATCTTACCATGAAGAGAGGCTTTTTGACCCCACGCTAGAAGCTCTATGGAACCCCCGGCATAGCCAGGGGTTTTCAAAGACCATAAAAAACGAGACATGTCATAAGTCAAATGACATGTCTCGTTTAGTTTTTTATTCTTTATCACAGATAACCCTCGGGGCAACACGATGTTGGTCACACAAGCGTTTTCGCAGGACGCGAAGACGTTAGCTTGTGTTCCTTAATAATCAGTGGGAGCTAGGGGAACGCAGATTAAAACCGTCACCTCTTGTGACAACATTTGGGGTTGCGGTTACTCACCCCATCGAAAGGACTTGCATGACCTACATCTTGTAGGCCCAACTCCCACTAATTGAAGTTTCGTTTTATGATAGTATTTATTTTCTTGCTGATTCCGATAGTTTTTATAATATTTACAATAGATGGTGGGGGATCGTCTTTCTCGATAAATAGATTCTTCTTTACTTCCATAAACTTTTTTCGACATCATATTTTTGTTTGCTTCTTAAGCAAAAAGTTCACTCATGCACTTATATAAGTTGACTGTCAAAAAAATATGTGATAATATTTTAGAACGAACGTTCAATTATATAATGAAAAAGATATTAATTTTGTGGAACAAATAATAGGTGGAATCTTTTTTGATAAGCATAAAGTTTATCCAAACTTTTAAGTCAAAAGTCATCTAATCATCTGAGCGCTTATTTGAGATAAATATTAACAAATAGGGGTTATTTTTTTGATTTATTTTAGAACGATCGTTCATTTTTAGTCGTATATCTACAAAGCTTATGAAAAAGGTAAAAATTATCACTGATTCGGATTCTTATTTAGGGGATATTAGTTCTTCTTTCAAAAGAAAAAGAGCACGTATTCTCACCAGTTGGAAAAGGAAAATACAGAATAGAACCCAAGATAATAGGCGTAGTTCTAAAAATTTCGGGGGAGGGGAACGTATGGTTAAGCAAAAATCTTTGCAATTTGAAACATCAGTATTAACTCTGGAACAAACAAAAGAAAAATTAGTTGAAATGGGCAGACAACAAGGTGTACTCATTCATGAAGAAGTTTCTAATGCGTTATCTTATTTTGATATGAAATCTGAGCAAATAGATGAATTCTTTAAATATCTTGAAGATCAAAATATCGATGTCATAGATGAAATTGAGGGAGTTAATTTAAATGATCACAGCGTTCCTTTAGAGATTAACATCAATGATTCTGTTCATATGTATCTACGAGAAATCGGAAAAGTAGATTTATTATCTGCTGAAGAAGAAGTCGAATTAGCTATTCGTATTGAAGAAGGGAACATGGAAGCAAAGCAAAAATTCATTGAGGCTAATCTTCGTCTTGTAGTGAGTATTGCCAAACACTATGTAGGACGAGGAATGCTTCTTTTGGATTTAATTCAAGAAGGAAATATGGGATTATTCAAAGCCGTTGAAAAATTTGACTACCGAAAAGGATTTAAATTCAGCACCTATGCAACATGGTGGATTAAACAGGCGATTACACGCTCAGTTGCTGATCAAGCGCGTACTATTAGAATTCCAGTACACATGACTGAAACAATCAATAAGTTAGTTCGGGTTCAACGTTCTTTATTGCAAGATTTAGGTCGTGAGCCAACGCCAGAAGAAATTGGGGAGAAAATGAATTTAAATCCTAATAAAGTGAGGAATATAATGGGAATTGATCAAGAAACCATGTCACTGGAAACGCCAATTGGAGAGAAAAAAACTTCATATTTAGGCGATTTAATTGAAGATGAAAATACAGTATCTCCTTCTGATTATACAGCTAATCAATTTTTAAAAAAGCAATTAGAGGAAGTACTAAGTACACTCACTATTCGTGAAAATAATGTTCTTCGTCTGCGGTTTGGTCTAGATGACGGAAAAACCAGAACACTAGAAGAACTTAGAAAAATTTTTGGTGTAACCAGAGAACGTGTCCGTCAAATCGAGGCAAAAGCACTACGCAAATTAAGTCAACCAAGATACAGTAAAAAACTAAAAGATTTTCTTGAAACTGATTAATTGAAATTAAAAGATAAAAGGGTTGAATCTGATACGGTTATTAATTTAACAGAAATGATGAATGAGGATCAAATTATTTCAACACTGCGTCTTTTATTCACCTGACCATTGTTATTTACTGATGATATTCGTGATTATGACTATAAAAAAATAAATAGAAATGAAGGGGATAGACAGGATTTCTCCTTTTTAAATGAGAGAGGTATGGTTTAAAGATCATTGTTATGATCCAACTACACAAATTAGTTGGTACAGTCCTGATTTCTGAATGATAGGAGCAAGAATTTTTTGAGTTACCTAGTAGTGACCCTTGAATTACTCCAATCTTAGGAGAAACCATTGGAAAGCTAGAAAAGAAAATATAAAGCGTTAAGCTAGTTGCTGTTGATAATCGAATGATTACCGAATCATGCTTTTTGCATTCATTTCCACATGTTTCACATATTGTAGCACAAAGCGAAGCTAATTCAGATTTAATCTAATTGCTGATTAAATTTAAAAGCATTATAATTCTTTCTAAAAAATAATTCGTAAATCTTACAGTAATTTTCATCATATGTTACAATTTCTACAAATTGAGGAGGGATGAAGTCATGAAAGAACAATTGACAGGAAAAACAGCTATCGTAACGGGGGCAAGTAGTGGTATTGGAACTGCGATAGCAAAAGAATTAATTAAAGAGGGGGCAAATGTTATACTTGCTGCGAGAAACGAGAAGAGACTTGCAGAAATAGCAGCAGAAATCGATTGTAAAGAAAGAACATTATATTTAAAAACAGACATAACAAACCAAAAAGATGTGAATAATTTGGCACAATACGCAAAAGAATCTTTTGGAGCTGTCGATATTTATGTTAACAATGCTGGAGTAATGGGTTCAAGCTCAATTGTAAATGGAGATGTAGATGACTGGGAGCAAATGATTGATATAAATATCAAGGGCATCCTTTATGGCATTCATTCTGTTTTACCAGATATGTTGGAGAAGAAAAATGGTCATATCATTAATATGGCTTCTGATTCAGGATTTGAAGTTACGAAACGACTTACCGTATACTGTGGTACTAAGTTTGCTGTACGCGCTATTTCTACAGGATTAGAAAAGGAACTCGCTCAAACAGGGGTACGTGTTTCTAATATATCTCCTGGCATGGTGGAAACACCACTAAGTTCAAAAAGTCCTTTTGAAAATGATAGAAAAAAACTCGAACCAAAAGATATTGCGAGAGCAGTCATTTATGCAGTCACACAGCCAGATTATGTAAATGTTAATGAAATCACAGTGAGACCTATTTAATTATCATTTTTTAGTGAACAAAGTAAGTAGCTGCTAACAGTAAGGGATTATTATTTTTAATGTGTCTATATTTATTTATACTTTCAAAATATATATTATTCAAGTTTATTCCATAATAAGTCATTGTAAACTAATTATAATTTTCTAAAAAATACTTTTACTTGAAAAATCCAATCAAAAAAGGCAAGATAGAATTATCACACAGATGGAGGGATTTCATATGAAAAGTTTACATACTTGTGTACGGGTCAAAAACTTAGACAAATCACTTGAATTTTACAAAGAAGCCTTTGGTTACGAAGAGTCTCGTCGCGCCGATTTTCCAGATGCAAAGTTCACCTTAGTCTATTTAACCTTACCAGGTGAAGAATATGAACTTGAGCTAACATATAACTATGATCAAGAAGAACCGTATGATTTAGGAAATGGTTATGGACATATTGCTCTTGGTGTAGAGGACTTAGAAGGAAAGCACAAAGAACTTTCAGACAAAGGTTATCAAGTGACGAAATTAACCGGGTTAACTGAAGGCGAGCCAACGTACTTCTTTGCAATCGATCCAGATGGTTATAAAATTGAAATCATAAGATTGTAAACAGCAAAAGGAGCTAGCACATTATATATTGTGCTAGTTTTTTTGTTTACATGAAAAAGTCACTATCGAGATATCAAGTTGTACATTAGAAGAAATAAGAAAGGTTAGAGGCGATGAACTCGCTTGAGAAGTTTCGCTTTATAGATTAATTTTTCTTATGTATTTTGAAATTAATGAAAAGTAAATGCGGTTAAAACTATAGGTATAATATCTAGTATTTTATTTTTATCGGGGATCTGGGTGAAAAGCATTCTTTCTTTTGGAGAAGTTTTTTAAAAAAATCAAAATAAAAGTTGTTAAATACAAAATTATTTGTAATAATACAAGTATCAACCTAAGGAGGGATTATACTGAATGATTGTAATATTCCGTGCTTTGAACTGGTAATTGAATAGTTCAATGGCTCTGTAGTGATCAGAGTCTCACGGGATAAGTCTATCCATTCTTAATTAATATCTTTATTCGGTATATATAAACAGGGAAAGGTGGATTTTTCTACTTTTCTCTTTTTTTATGCGTATGACTAAGCCTATCATTTAACAACAAAGCATGTCAGCGCACAATAAATAAGAAAAACTATGAATTCAATCTTGGTTAAGTGAATGCGTGTTTTACTAATATGTCGCTTTTAATAACGCTTATTTACGTAGATAATGATCCTTTTTTCTGATCACATACAGGGCTGAAGTATGTCTTGATTTAGAAAAAAGGAGATGACGTAAATGAGAAATCATAAGAAAAAAAAGTGGATTAATAGAAATATGAGTAAAGGGGGAAAAGACGGAAATATAAGTCGAGGCGAGCCTCCCAATTTTCTGGATCAGCATCTATTACACAATAAAGGCATTATTAAAGACATTGTGAAACGTGCTGACCTCCAGCAGGATGAAACTGTGATTGATATCGGCGCAGGTAAGGGTGCGATTACGGAAGTGTTAGCCAAGAGATGCCGTCACGTCTTAGCAGTTGAAATAGACAAGAAATTTATTACCGGATTAGAAAGAAGGTTTGCGGATATCAAACAAGTAAAGCCAATTCATCAGGATATTCTAAAGTTTGTTTTACCGAGAAAAGAATTTGTAGTCGTATCCAATATTCCCTATGGTATTACGACACCGATTATGAAGAAGTTACTAAACCAGCCGCAGCATAGATTGTCTCGTGCCTTGATCGTAATGGCAAAGGGCGCGGCTAAAGGCTTTACTTCTAAGTGGATAAAAGATGTCTATGTGCTTCAGTGGCGAATGTACTTTGATATCAAGGTAGCAAGGCATATTGCTAAAACAAACTTTTCTCCGCCGCCAAAGGTGGATTCATCGTTAGTTATGATTACAAGAAAAAAAACACCATTTCTTTCTTACCGAGATGCTGCGACCTTTAGGCGAGTAGTGAAACCACTGCTGAAACAGCCGGAAATGCCCATAGGTAGAGTTTTTTCTACTATCTTTACCCATAAACAAGTAAAGATTCTAAGGAGAAAACTCGGTGTAAACAATGAATTTCCAGTTGGCCACCTTACAGAAGAACAGTGGTCGGCTGTTTTTGATACGATTATTCACTATGCTCCTAGATATATGGTGGGGAAGAAGAGATAAGGTATTTTTCATTGTGAATAATGAAGGTTTACTGACTTGTCAGTGCAACAATTAAGAAAACTACGACTCAAATAAAAGACAAGAACCCAAATGGAACGGAATCCTTTGGGTTCTTGTCAGATATATAAGTTAAAAATTATATTCGACAAGTTCTTTTCAGATTTAACGGTTTTATACTCTGAGGCGTTTAAAGAAAAATAAAAGAAGCTAGATATATAATTGAGCAAACTACAGGACGGAAACTGAAGCTTCTACCTTAAACAAATAGAATCACTTTATCATTATGATGGTTACACATGATGCTTTTGTTATAAGTTTTTGTGAACGAATGTTGTCTATACTGGATGTTAATATTCAAAATTAAGATGCAACTTTGATACAACCAGAGTTTATAATTTGAAGCATTCTAGAAATAACAATGAAAAGAAAGGTATGGAAACAGTGATGAATAGAAAAAGAAAAAAAACAGTTAAAAAAAGAATGATTCTATGGCTGAGTATGATTGCTCTCTTGTCTATTACCGTTTATTTTATAAGCGAGATAAGTAAACCTGTACAAGAAAGTTTACCAAATACTCAAGAACCAGAACAGGAAGATTATGAACCTAAGCAAGATGAGAAGAATAGAAATATTCAATCAGAATTCGAAAATAATGTTAATGAGCGAACTGTTGTCGCAAATCCAGAAGCCAAAGCTGTGTTGGTCAACCCACAGAATATGTTGCCAGACAGATATGTGCCTGATGACCTCGTGTATCCTAATGTAAGATTTACATTTGAAGAAAAAATTGAGAAGCGGATGATGAGAGCTGAAGCGGCTGAAGCCCTAGAGAAATTATTTGCAGCTGCTGATCAGGATGGTCTCCCACTAGCGGGAGTTTCTGCTTATCGCTCTAATGAACGTCAAAAACAGCTATTTGATGATTATGTTCAAAAGGATGGACTAGAAAAAGCTCAAACATATAGTGCCTATCTAGGAACAAGTGAACACGAAACTGGATTGGCTATTGATGTTGCCGGAGCTGATGGTAGTTGTGCGGTCTCAGATTGTTTTGATAATAAGCCAGAGGCGAAATGGCTAGCTGACAATGCACATAGGTTTGGCTTTATTATTCGTTATCCGAAAGGAAAAGAAGAGATTACAGGATATAAATATGAACCTTGGCATCTTAGATATGTAGGCTCAGATATTGCAGAAGAAATACAGGAACGAGAGATTACTCTTGAGGAATACTATGATGCTGTTCCAGTAAGCAATTAAAATTAGGATTAAAAACCGATTGAAGGTTTGTAGTTTTAAACTTGTTTTCTAACCATTACGGTGAACAAGTGGTTTATAATCATTGTACAAAATAGTAAGCAGTGTAAGTGTGCTGGCACTTACTTAATTCAAGATTTTTTCAGTGACAAATCCTAAAGAAATGACTTGTTTCGATAAGTTGACTAGCCTCAAGAGGAGAATTCTTGTCTTTCACCAGCATAAAGTTAAAATCATTAAAGCTATCGTTAAAGGTTCATTGTCTATAGCGATAGTTAGTGAGGGGTAGAAGTAGTATGAGAAAATTTTCAACGTTTATAAAGTTTTTAGTCATTGTCGTTGTTCTTGTTTTCGCTTTCATTAAAATAATGGATAAAGCGAAAGAGTACTTTCCTTCCTTACACGATGATGAATACACTAGTCCATATATTTACATGATTGATAGAGAAACAAAGAATGTCATTTACGAAAAAAGTGCGAATACTAGAGCATACCCCGCATCCTTGACAAAAATCATGACAGCAATTGTTGCCCTTGAAAATATTGAAAATCTATCTGCCATTACACCTGTAGATATAGATACTTACCAAGATATGGTTGCTCAAAATGCTTCAATGGCTGGTTTTTTTGGTGGTGAAGAAGTGACCTACCGTGATCTTTTATATGGAACCATTTTAACTTCGGGTGGTGAAGCAGCAAACTCCTTAGCCATTCATATTGCGGGAAATGTAGAATACTTTGTCCAAATGATGAATGACAAAGCCTTTGAACTTGGATTGGACGACACACATTTTACAAATCCAGAAGGACTTCATGATGAAAATCAGTATACAACGGCCTATGATATGGCAAAGCTTTTGGACTATGCCTTGGAGAATGATGATTTTAAGACAATTTTTACAAAAGAAACATTCCAAACCACATCAACACCGGATCATCTTGATGGTATTTTGTTAACATCAACTGTTCTGACGTCTCTTAATAAAGATGAACAAAATGGATTTGAGATCATTGGTGGGAAATCTGGAACAACCTACGACGCAGGACAATGCTGGGCAACTCTTGGGATAGTAGCAAGCCAGGAATATATTAGTATTGTAATGGGAGCTCCCATAGAAGACATTAGTCATCCAGACGGGGAACAAATAGTGGATACGTTGAAGTTATATAAAAATATCAAGTCTAGTTAATAGGAGTAAAAAATTGAGATTAGAACAAGTAATCCTACTCACTTTTTGAGTTTCTAAAAACATTAAGATATGATACAACTAAGATGCATGTTTGATGTATTGTGGTTAAGAGGTGATAAGCGTGATTCGGATTTTAATAGTGGAGGATGAAAAACCGATTTCAGATTTAATACGTATTAACTTATTCGAAGCAGGATACTTTTGTGATTGTGCTTTTGACGGAATGACTGCTGTAAATATGCTAGATGAAAACAAGTATGATTTAGTTTTGTTAGATATTCTTCTTCCAGAAGTTGATGGATATGAGGTTATGGAGTATGTGAAGCCTTTAGGCATTCCAGTTATATTTTTGACAGCCAAATCCACTGTGGATGATAAGGTGAAAGGTCTAAAACTTGGTGCAGATGATTATCTTGTGAAGCCATTTGAAATTGTTGAACTCTTGGCTCGAGTCGAGGCAGTCCTAAGAAGATATAACCTTAGTCAATCCATTATTCAAGTAGGTGATTTAACCATCGATACTGGGGCAAGGATTGTAAAGAATGAGAACATTGAAATTGCTTTAACGAAAAAGGAATATGAGTTACTTATTTTCTTCATTGATAACAAAAATATCGCGCTTTTCAGAGATAAAATATATGAAAAAATATGGGGCGGAGATTTTATGGGAGACAGCAGAACTGTTGATCTCCACGTTCAACGCCTTCGAAAAAAGTTAGGATGGGAGAAATGGATAAAATCCGTTTATAAAGTAGGTTATCGATTGGAGCTAAAGCAATGAAACTATCATGGAAGATATTTTTCAGCACTTTGCTCATCACTATATTAACATTTAGCATAGGTGGCTATATCCTTATATCCTCTGTATTTCAGTCTTCACTTGACAGAGAAACGAATGCCGCATTAGAGGAAAACAAAATGTTATACAGCTATTTGGCTGTAGTGATGCAAAATACATCTTCTGAAACTCAGAACAATGATAGCGTGTTTAGTATTTCAGAATCCATTATATCTTATTTTGCAAATAACACATTAGCAATCAGGATTTCTGATGAAGAACAGAATGTCATTTCACAAAGTAAAAATATAAGCAATGATGATAGGGATTTACTTAAACAGCTTGAAGATAATTTCTTAGCTTATAAGATCATAAAAGATAATGATGGTCATTATATTCAAACCGCCTCCAGTCTTCAGACTAATAACGGAACAATGTATATGGAAACATTTCATGATATCTCTTCTGTTTTTACAGAAAGAGAGAATTTGTTTTCCTTTTATCGAATACTTGTGTTTGGTATGTTGACGATAAATGGATTTTTAGTTTTTCTCATGACATTTTGGACACTTTCCCCATTAAAAAAACTTTCAAATACAACGAGAGAAATTGCTAAAGGTAAATATGGAGACAGAGCAATTATGCAGACAAAAGATGAAATTGGGTTTCTTGCAGGAGATTTCAATAAAATGGCGGATAGTCTCGAAAGTAAAATACGAGATTTAGAAGAGACGACAATAAGTCAACGTGATTTTATCAGTAGTTTCGCTCATGAAATAAAAACACCCCTTACTTCCATTATTGGATATGCCGATATGTTACGTTCAAAAAAGATGTCTGAAGAAAGTAGAATTTTATCAGCTGACTATATTTTTACTGAAGGAAAGCGGTTGGAGGCTCTTTCATTAAAGTTGCTTGATTTATTGGTGGTACAAAATCGTGACTTTGAGTTGAAACAAATTAATATGAAAGATTTGTTTAAAAATATCGAAGGCATTATGGAACCTATTCTTGCGGGCAGTAATATTACACTTGAAATGTCTACTGAAGATACGTTTATTCAAGTTGAGTTAGACTTGATAAAAATCCTTATGATAAATTTATTGGACAATGCTAGAAAAGCCATTTCAGAAAGTGGAACAATCCGATTAACAGGTAAAAGAATATCCGATGATCGATTTTCGATTAATATCCACGATGATGGCAAAGGGATACCTGAAAAAGAACTGTCGAGGATTACAGAGATTTTTTATACCGTAGATAAGTCAAGAGCCAAGGGCAAAGGTGTGGGCATTGGGCTTTCTTTGTGTAGAGAAATCGTTGGGTTTCATGATGGCGAGATGAGGTTTGAATCGCAAGTAGATACGGGGACAAGTGTTTACTTGGATTTAAGGGGGTAGAAATAGATGAAAACAACCTATAAATATCTGACCATGATCAGCTTAATTATCATATCCATGGTGGCAGGACTTTTTTTACCTGAATGGATAGCCACCTCTAAGGATTATAGTGATCAAAATATCACTGGAATTATAGAAAAGGAATCAACTGAACTCCCTACCATCACACCAATTGATAGTATGTCAATGATAGAGAGAATAAGCTTATTGAAAGATTATCCGCAAAATGTAAATCAAGTCGCTGTTGAAACGGGTACAAATTTTGATTTAAGTTCTGCAAAAGAGAAATTCCTTGAAGAAATTACAGAGCTTTCAAAACATGAAATTCTTCCAAAAATAAACTTAGAGAACAAAGGTCAGCTTAAATTAGTTGCCAATTTATATATTCAGAAAGATGAGCCCTTTATAAGTGGTGTATTTTGGACTATTACTTGGGAACAGGATGGTTTTTTAGGAGAATTTTATATGGATGATCAAAACGGTAAAATTATACAATTAATTGTAACTACACCCGATCAATCATTGGCTGCGGATCAAAATATCATCGGATCATGGTCAAGCTATCTTGGACTTGAGGTACGGAATATAGAATCCCAATCGGGAACTGGTTCTATTTTGGAAGAAGAAGCCGCAAAAGTATTGGAACTTGGTTATTTTGAACTTGGATTGGAAGACGACTTTTTACCCTATACTTTTTATACTTATGAGAACGGATATGGTATTTGGTTATATAATGAGTTTTATATCCAGTTACGATGATAGATTAATTAAGATTAACTTCATAATAGTGAAATAGTGCGTCTTGAGCGGCTTATTAGTCACATTAAGGCGTATTTTTTATGAAATTCTTTATCTAAATGATTTTTTCTATTTCAATTGAAATTTTACAACTATGAAGCAATCGAGATAAACTTTTGACGCATTGGCGATTTAAACTCCTTAATAAAGGAGATGAAAACATGTCTTTACTTAATTCTAACGAAGGAAAAAATAAAATAATTGAGGTTGATGGTATAAATTATGCACGTTTACCCATTCAAACTCATGTTATAACTGAACAAGATAATATAACTGAAGTAGTTATGCGGTATGCATCCAAGTATATCCAAGAAAATGATATTTTGTTTATTTCTGAAAAAGCTGTGGCTTGTTCTCAAAAACGTGCAATTCCACTGAACAAGATTCATCCCAGAAAGTTAGCGTATTTTCTTGCTCAGTTTGTGAAAAAATCTCCCTATGGAATTGGGTTGGGTATTCCTGAAACAATGGAAATGGCGATTTGTGAATGTGGTTTGATACGCATACTTTTTGCAGCATTTATTTCGATGATTGGAAAGCTTTTTGGTAATCGGGGCTGGTTTTGTGGGTGCTTTTATAAGATAGCAGGTTCTCGTGCTGCAAGCATAGATGGACCAACACCTAATACCTTGCCACCTTATAATAAGTATGTTGTTTTAGAACCAGTAAATCCTAATCATGTTGCGCTAGAAGTGTCAAGACATCTTGGCATTACATGTGTGATTGTTGATATTAATGATCTTGGAGGTAATATTTGTGACCGTCAAGTAAAAAGACACAATTTATGCTCATTAATTTGAAACACTTTCTTGCCCAAATATGGTCGATCTATGTTTCATTCGATAACTATCTTCATTTAGATGAATGATTTCAACTCGGTGTAGAATTCTATCTAATATAGCTGTTGTAATTGCTTGGTCACCTAATAGCTCTCCCCACTCTTTAGGTGCTTTATTTGAAGTTAAAATGATGGATGATTGATTGTATAAATCATTAATCAAGTGGAAGAACATATTAGCTTCCTGTGAATCCATCGCCATAAACATCAAATCATCAATAATAACTAAGTCTGCATCTCTTATTCTTTTCATTCTCGTCTGTGATTTTCGAGTAATTTCTTCCGTTTTTAATACATGAATAAGGTCTCCCATCGTAGTAAAGATAACCTTGTAACCTTGGTTTAACGCTTCGATTCCTAATCCAATTGATATGTGAGTTTTCCCACTACCTGGTGGTCCTAATAGAATGATATTGTGTAACTGTTCTATCCAAGTTAAATCCTTCAACCTATTCAAATGTTTATTGCTTAATGATTTCTGTTCTTTTATATTGAATTCCTCTAATGTCTTTTGGAACGGAAATGTAGCCCATTTAAATCGTTTTTCTAACTGCTTTTCTTCTCTGCGAGTTTGTTCATATTTTACTACATCTAGGAGGAACTGAGTAAAGGAGGAATCCTTTTGCTCAGCCTCTCTAATTAATGCAGGAAGGTGATTTGCTGTTTCTGTTAAACGTAGAGTTCTCATCAATTCTTGTAATTGATTTAACTGGCTCATACTGGATCACCTTCCAATATGGCAGTATAGGCATTCACTTCTCGTTTTTGAGCTTCTGTTTCCATAACCCAAGCTGAAACTCCTTTTACTCGTGTTACATTCTTAGCGGTATCATTTGGTGTATCTTCCATTTGTCGATGTCGTTTTAAATAGGCAACGACATCGCTAAAATCTGTGGCACCATAAAGATTCCTCTTTATACACTCTTTCAATGCTGTTGATAGAATTTCTTTGTTATTTGTTTTTGTCTCTTTTATTATCATTTGGAGTTGATCCCTAATATATCGAGGGTACTTCCCTTTTACTGCTTGTAGATAATCATAAGCCATCTCACTGTCATTAAAATGCTCGGCAACTGTATTCATAAATGCATCAATACCCTTTGTTCTATCACGGCTATGTTTTCTATCTTTAATCAATAACCCTTTCTCGTCAGGGATCGTATGCTTTGCTATGATTTCACCTGTTTCAGGGCTATAAATGATTAATTCTCTTTCCTCCGTTTCCTTAATGCAGACCGTTTCGTACTTGCCAAACGTCCCCAATGGTAGAGTATAACGGTTAGATAAATATCGAATGGTATTGTCCTTATGGACACATCTTGATATACTATTTTCATAGTTATATTTTATATCTATATTTTTGGTGACTGGTCTTAAGTGTTGTCTTTCCAGGGAAAATACTTCGACCGGTCTCTTTTTTGTTGTATGGTGAATTTTATAGTTTCCAGTTCTATGAAGCCATTCCCACCCTTGTTCATTCCAAGAATCAATGTTATGAAAAACTCGATGTTTAGCGAAATTATGTTTAATAAATCCAACTACATTTTCAATTTTTCCTTTGCTCTCTGGATCCGCCTTGCGGCAAACACGAAGGTTTAGATTCCTAGATTCTTTATATTGTTGGAACTCTTGTGTTAAAATTAAATCCCCACCATTCTCACTGACAACGATTAAACTATCTTGGTCATATACCAATTCACCTGGAATTCCTCCATACCACTTAAATGCATTTTCATGTGCTTTAATGACATCTTGGGTAGTAAATGGCCTATCCAACCATTCCATATATTTATATCTAGAATTAGATAGTACAAATGCTATAAAGTTTAATTTTACTTCCTTACTGTCTGCTGCCTTCTGTTTCGTATGACCAAAATCAACTTGTATTTGCTCACCCATAGGTGAATCGAGAATAGCCTCATAAATTCGTGGTGAAGTTTCCTTTCTTATTTTATATTCCTCTCGAAGTTCTCTAACATAGGAGCGAACCGTACTTTCACCTACTTCTAAATCTTCGTATCTTTCTTTTAGCCAATCTTCTACTTGTGCCGCAGACATATCTGGATGTTCTCTTAGCCAGGATAAAATTAGTTCTTTATAAGGATCTAATTTCTTACTTCTGGTTTGAATGGAATCAACCCACTTAGACATATCCGAAGGATTCTTTTTTAGATAACGATGAACGGTTGATCTTGAGATTCCTAGTTTTTCAGCTACCTTTGTCTTACTAAAACCCTTTTTAATTAATTGATGTATTTCCATATACATTTCCCACTTATCCACCTTTACGTCCTCCACTGTTCTGTATGTTTTGATATAAACATTGTACAATGGAAGTTCTTATTATTAATATTTTTGTGTAAATAAGTGTGTCTTTTTATCTAGCAAAAACTGTCTACTCTAGTTTAGCAGTCACAATATTTTAGGTAGCTCAAATTTAAGCATCAATCGAACACATATATACCGCATTTTGAAAGATAACCCGCTAGGACAAGCAAGCCAATGTACCCCTATGGGAATTATCCGGCAAGTTGACAAACTTCATCAGGTTTGAGTTATACCAAACTTTTAAAATTTATGTAATTTTGGGGCAATAAAGATACAACTATTGAAGATGACGAAGTTTTCCCATTATTATGTTGGTAATGAAATATATCGAATAGCAGGTAATTGTAGAGTCAGCATGAGCTGGGTTCTAATTATTCAGGTATTCTCTCTTTATTTATTACAGGATTAGCCTTACTATTCTCTGACATAAAGCGGAGGGTATATTAAGATGTATTTGTGAAAAATGGAGTAAATTTTTTTACTCCATTTCATTACATTTTTTAATACTATTTATCAATGAGAGGGGAATAATACTAGCTATTATTACTCTACTCTATTTTCATTTTATTCTCTTTGATTAATATAACCACTTTAACTATGAAAAATAAAAAAAGAAGTGAAGTTGCATAGGGTTGATTTGTGGTTACATAAATGAGAATAGAAAAAGCCTGCAAAATGATAGAACTAGTTTTGATAATATTATATTGCTTTTCACTTGAAAAATGTTGAGTGACTATCTGTACAATGCCTAATGTCAGCATCAAAATTGGAAATACAATATATATTATCATTGTAATAGTATTTGTGTCAGGATTTGAAAACAAACTTACGATGCGTATCATATCACTATCCCGCCTACTGTATAAGGGCAGAAATAATAGAGATATTGCCATTAAGTCTAAAATGCCAAAAATTAATATTGTAAACCTACTCATATTCGTGCGATTCTCATCCTCAGCAAGTGAAATCAACTCCTCTCCAGAGAGTAATTCATCAATTGAGATTGAGAAAAGCCTTGATAAATTTTTGAGAGAATCTATGTTAGGGTATCCCTTTCCATTTTCCCACTTAGAAATCGCAGTACGGGAAACATAAAGTTCTTCTGCAAGTTGCTCTTGTGTCCACTCTTTTTCTTTTCTAAGCTGTTGTAATCTTTCGTTAAATTCCATTTAATCCTCCAATTGGTTACTAGGCTTTCTCCGGTTATCGGTCGGTTTTTAGTGTTTTTAGGAATAAGCCACGTGTTACCCATTTTAACTGCACCTTCTATTCGTTTTTCATTATAATATTGCGATACTCGTCTATCTGATATTCCCCAGTTTTTAGATACCTCTTTAGTCGCAAAATAATCCATAATTTTACTTCCATTTAATATTATACTTCGTCTGTACGAAGAATACAAAGGGAAAATAGTTTCTAGTTTTCTTTGAGTGAATATCTAATTTCTTATCTTGCAACTGATTAATTTTGCTATTTTAACAGGGGTGAAAGTCCGTCACCCTTTTTAATATGCTTAGAATCTGCTATGACACTAAACGTAACGCTGAGGTGAAAAGGCGTTTCTTATAATAATCCCTTAGTCATGTTAATTTGTTTGTAGGAGAGGATAAAAAATCTCAAAACAAAAATATGGAGGTATTAATATGCAAAAGGAAACAAAAAAATACTTTGTTATAGGAGGTACATTACTTCTACTATTTTTACTACTCACAGTGATGGTAAAAATAACTGATGTACAAGCTATTGGTCCAGAGGAATCTCTCATTGGTTTTGCAACTATAAACAACTTTGTCTTTAGCTTATTTGGTGAAAATTTGATTTGGTATCACATAACTAATTGGCTAGGAGTAGTAGCAATTTTAACAGCTTTTGGTTTTGCCACATTGGGGGTTGTTCAGTTATTCAAAAGAAGAAGTATCAAAAAAGTCGATAAAGACATAATTGCTCTTGGTGTTTTTTACATTACTGTAGTGGCCTGTTATAAGCTTTTTGAATTATATATAATAAACTACAGACCAATAATTATATGCCATAGTTTAGAGGCTTCCTTTCCTTCTTCCCATACGATGATAGTATTGTGCATTATGGCAACATCAATCATGCAGTCTCATACTCGAATCAAAAATAGAACCTTTAGAAATTGGATAAATATCTTATCAGCTTTGATAATCGCTGTTACCGTAATCGGACGACTTATCTCTGGAGTTCATTGGTTTACTGATATTTTTGCAGGTCTATTATTAGGAACAGCTTTATGCACATTATATTATGCAACGATTAAACAACTACAATTTTCTATAGAACAACGGTACATTAGAATGACAAGCCCTCAATGAGGGCATTCCGTTTATGAGAATAAGACACGAACTCGAATTAGGCGGGATACTGAATTAAAGAATTTTTCCGCTATATTGTCCTGAATGCAAGAAAGAGAGCCTTATAAATGTTAAATAATTACAGAGGAACTTTTCAATTATACGGTTGTAATTTTTAACAATGAAGATTTGAGTTATGAAAAAATTGTTATAAATAGTGTTTTGGAAGAAAGTATTTCTTCCTATTATGCAATATTGAAACAACAAAAAATACCTCCAGAGATATCTATTACAGATACAAAGCTTGTAGGTCTGTTTAATAGAAATGCGCTGTCACGCATTTTCAGTAATATTATTGATAATACGATTAAATATAGTGACGGTGATTTAAGCATTTCTTTATCTGAAAATGGAGAAATTATATTCTCTAATCATGCTTCTGGGTTAACTGAGGTACAGGTAAGAAAATTATTTAATCGATTCTATACAGTAAGTACAGCAAGAAAGTCAACTGGGCTAGGGCTCTCTATTGCTAAAATGTTGACAGAAGAAATGGGTGGTACAATCGCTGCTTGCTACCATGAAAACATTATTAGCATTCACATATCATTTGATGTTGAAAAACAGATAAAGTGTTAGAAATGAGAAGAGAGATTGAAAGATAAATATTTGAGATGTTAAATATAAGAAAAACAAAACTTGATAATTCACTATACAAAACTGCCAAATACAAGTCACTGATAACTGAAAAATTGGATTTATTTAGGACTTTAGACTAATCTAGTGCTTTATTTAACTAAAAATAACCCTTTAAGTTAAGAATGACTATACTTTATCATAAAAATAATACGTTTTGATAAGCAATACGATTAAAGATGGATAACAAATAAACTAAAAGAAACAAAAAAATTAATTTGCAACTTGCTGAGGATTGGCTTACAAGACAGTGATAATATAAATTAGTCAGATAAAATTTACTGTTCCTTTTAATTAAAACATGGTACTATTAAAATCAGTTTTAAATAGGAGAAATTTTAAGCAAACAAGAGGATTTTGAAGAAAACTTAACTTTATAGAGAGAGGGACTATTGATGAAGCAATTAGATGCAATCAATATAATATTACCTTTTTTAATAAAGGACAGAGACGTAAGAGCAGTATATGTTAAGGGATCAATCGCGCGTGGGGAGTCTGATGAATTTTCAGATGTAGATTTATACTGTTTAGTTAAAGAGGATGGGTTAAATCGCTTTCTTGAAAAACGTATAGATTATATAAGGGAATACAGGTCATTGATGTATTTAACAGAAGTAAATTTTGTTGGACCACAGATCGTGGGAGTTTATGATAATGGTTTACATTTTGATTTATATACTGTAACTTATGATACTATGAACAGAACTGGTGAAATCAAAATTTTGTATGACCCAGAAAGGTTACTTTCCCAATACAGGATAGAGCCACTAGGGATTACAAATGATGATGTAGTAGAATATTTTAATAGAATTGCATTTTCAATGCTTGAATTTGAAGCTGCCTATTGCAGAAATGATCTTATTTGGGCATCTAGACTTGGAAGTCATATGACTGGAGACCTATCAATAATCTTAAGACATATCTATGATCCAGACAATGCACAAATTGGACTAAAAGGACTACATAAAAAAATGGATAAAGATACATATGCTAAACTTGCTGGGGCCGTGGATCATCTAGGACCATCCTATTTGCCAAAAGGCGTTAAAGTCTTAGCTGAAATAACAGATGAAATATTAGAAGATCTTCCAAAAGAAATACATGACAAGGTAAATAAAAGGTTTCTATACAACATGACGGCTAAAATAAATGAACTAAAATGAGGGCTATTTTATAACAAATTTATCAGTTATGAAACAGCTCTACTAAGAAAACTTGTTGAACCAATAAATATCCGCTGATTACCACCTATATATAGCGGAAGATAAAAGGCATAACGCTTCATTTTCATGCGGTGTTATGCCTTGAGCGAAGCGAAAGGAATGATTATAAAAATGATTGAATTAAAAAAAATTACCCACGATAATTTTGAGGCAGTGTTGAAGTTAAGCATAACAGACGAGCAGAAAAGAAATGTGGATTCCAGCATATATTGTCTGGCTAAAGCCTATGTAAAGATACTTAACGACGAAAAACCTCCTATGATCTTCGCTATATGTAACAATGATGAAGTCATAGGATATGTCGATATTGGATTTTTCGAACTGACGGAAAGTGCATTTTTATCTGAAAAATATGGAGATAAATCTACTTATGGACTTAATCGCTTTATGATTGATAAAAAGCATCAAGGCAAAGGATT
Source organism: Amphibacillus sp. Q70 (assembly GCF_052055485.1). Lineage (GTDB taxonomy): Bacteria > Bacillota > Bacilli > Bacillales > Amphibacillaceae > Amphibacillus. The sequence continues at coordinate 3,132,849 of NZ_CP197171.1, forward strand.
TGGTAAACAAGCAATGATGAAAGTTATTGATTACATAAAGTCGTTTCCACAAGGAAGAGCCGATGCAGTTGCTACATCATATTGGATGGTAAACGAAGCCGCCCGGAAGTTGTATGCGTCTGTCGGTTTCGTTGAAACAGGAGCGATATGGGACGGACAAACAGGGGATAATTGGAATACAGAAAGAAAAGATATAGAGTATGCAGAAGTAGGTGCCAGACTTGGATTATAAAGTTAACAATTTGAATAGTGCATCGTACAGTATAAGACCAACTATGCGAAGTTAACAGCAAAAATGCAAAAAGAAAGCACAACATTAGCCGTGCAAAAAAGTGACCTGTGGGCAGCTATGAGGAACAAAAATTCTTCGAGATAAATCTCCTTAAAACATGCTAAAAATGAGATAATATTTTTATATCCAGGCCAATCATATAGCATATTTAGGGAGGTTTTTATTAATGTGCTTGTAAATCAAGGGCTGTGGGGTTTAACTAACAAAATATGAAACCAATTATAAAAATTATGTTAAAATTAGAATATAAGTTCTATTAATATTGATAGGGTGTAGGATTACGTATCGAGCAAGTGGAGTTTGTTCGACTGTACTCGGTTTTGAAAATTTAATTCATTAAAATTCCCGAACAAGATAATACTTTGCAACTTTAAAAGTTAAACTAAAATATTCTATCATAGGTGGAGGATTGTATGAGTAAATTTTATGTTGCATCGAGCTTTAAGAACATAGAAACCGTTCGTTATGTTAGTCAATATCTAAAAGATAAAGGTTTCACACATACATATGATTGGACTCAAAATGAAAGAGCATTGACTTTTGAAGTTCTAAAAAATATTGGACATCAAGAAAGAAATGCTGTATTAGAATCAGATTTTATAATTATTATATTGCCAGCGGGAAAAGGAAGTCATATTGGGTTTGGAATTGCTCTAGGACAAGGAAAAAAGATTTACCTATATTCACCTAACGGGGAAATGAATAACTTTGATACGACTAGCACATTTTATCACCTATCAGAAGTAAGTAAATGTTTTGGAACAATTGAAAACTTATTAGAGAAAGTTATAGCAATCGAATACATTTATAATTAATCAGTGCTAACGTACTGAAGAATTGCCGATCAAAATGAAAGATAAACCTAAATTATTGTTATTGTTTGATATTTGCATTATATGATCAAAAAGTCATTTGATTTAAGATTAAATTGGTTAGATGGAGCAGGTCCTGATTATAGAAAACATGAAATTACTCTAACTTTAATTGAATATTTGAGAAAAATAGCTATAAAGTTGTCCAAACCAAAACAATTATAAAGAAGAGGGAAGTTATGTGGAAGAAATAATATTAAAACACATTATTACGTAAAATATAAATTTGACGTAATAAATTGAAATTTTGATTAAAGTATTGTAAAATCTATCTATGAGGTGATCTAATGGCAAATCATTCTAAACAACAACTTTACAATAAACTTCAAATGCTTCTTAAGGAGCTCCCTTGGTATGCTGAGGAATATATTAATCATAAAGAAAGAAAATTATCCGCAGCTTCACTGCTTAATTATGCACACGATTATAAAATTTTTTTCAATTGGCTTGTTGCTGAAAATTTCTATTCTGGTGATCTCAAAGATCTACCGCTTGAATTGCTTGAATCTCTAACCGTTCAGCAGACTGAGCAATTTTTGACTTTTCTTAAATACCAATTACATAACAAAGAAGTTACAGTAAATCGCAAGTTATCTTCTTTAAAGTCGCTTTTCAATTACCTGCAAAATATTGCTGAAACACGTGATTTACAGCCCTATTTAAAACGTAATGTGATGGCAAAGCTTGAATTCAATGATATAAAAGAAAGCATGGAAACAACAGCAAACAAAATGGAAGGTAAAATCTTAATGGGCGATGAATATGAACAATTTCGTCAATTTATTGCCTATGACTATGGTGAACTTTATAAAGACAATAAAAAACTGGTAAACTTTCATCTCCTAAATCGTGAACGTGATACAGCGATTGTCTCGCTTATTCTAGGCTCTGGATTACGACTTTCAGAGGTTGTAAACCTAGATTTAGACGATATTGATCACAGCAAATATACTGCACGTGTTATTCGTAAAGGAAACAAGGAACAATTTGTTTATTTCAGCAAACAAGCGATGGATGACTTAGACGAATATTTACAAATCAGATCGGAACGCTATCATGTTGAGAAAACGAATAAAGCTTTATTTATTGCTGCTGCAATGGGACCCAAAGGAACTCCAAGACGGCTAACCGCTCGCTCTATTGAAAAATTAATCGAAAAATACGCCAAAGCTTTCGGAAAACCATCATTATCCGTTCACAAATTAAGACATTCATTTGCAACGAGGTATCATAGTGAAATTAACGATGTACCGAAGTTAAGACGTCAACTCGGACACTCATCAATACAAACAACAATGATTTATACCCATATTAACAATGATGATTTAAAAAATGCTGTAGATAAGATGGACATGCCCAAAGATGATGAATGATTATCGGTATTTCTCTTTGAATTAAGGTTATTTTTAAAAAACAACCCCTAGTTAACATAATATATTTTATGTTAACTAGGAAAAATACAAGTGTGTCATTTTAATTTAATTATATTTACATCTTCAATTCTCTCTAAATAATATTTTCTAGCTTCATACCAAATTTGAATTCCCACATGTTACTCTAAGTTCCTAACCCCTGTTTCTAATATTTCCATTTGCAGCAGTATCTGATCGTCCGTAATGATCTTATCTTTTCCATTTATGATAACTTCATATAAGTCATCATATACTTTTCCATAATCACCATTTACGGATTTTACCTTTTCTTCATGAATGGTCCCCTCTTCATCGATATAGGTCAGTACGCCATAATGGTTTATCGTATCTATACCAAAATCCTTATGATGTGGCATATAAAATAACTTTAAATGCTCTTCTTGACGATCTTTCGTTTCTTTTATAAAACATCCTTTTTTTCCATGAACAACGAAGCTGGGTCTTTCTTTCAGTCTAAAATAACTGGACTTCACAGAAACTTTTAACCTACCATAATATAAATCTAGATCGAAATAATCGTTCATTCTCCCTTGGCCCAGTAATTGCTTCACATCATAATGGATATGATCCGGCTTGCCAAAATAGCTGATGACCTGATCTAGAGTATGACAACCATGCCCATATAAAAATGATAAATTAGGATCAAAAGAATCGGTAGACTCCGGTACTTCCGGGCGATAATAGTCATAATGCATCTCCACTTCCAGCAAGTCTCCGAGTTTTCCTTTTTCGATCACTTTTTGAACGGTTAAAAAATCACTATCAAATCGTCTATTCTGATAAGCCTGTACAATTAACCCTTTCTCCTTTGCCAATGCAAATATTTCTTTTGCCTGCTCTGAAGTTTCCATAAAGGGCTTTTCAACCAAACAGTGCTTATTATGCTCTAATACACGTTTAGCATATTCATAATGGCTATCATGTTTTGTGCAAATCACAATTAGCTGAATGTCCTTATCATGTAACAATTGATCTAAATCAGAAGTATAATATACCCCTGAAACCTTAGCCCAACTATCACGATCTGGATTTCTCCGATAGATGGTTTTTACCTTTATATTCTCTCTTTGCAGTACGAACGGCAAATGATATCTGTTCGTACTTTTTCCATTCCCAATATAACCGATAGTAAGCATAGTAGCCTCCTAAAAATTATTCACATGATTTTGAGGGAAAGCCCCCTCCTTCACATAGAAAAGTATCTCTTTAAATGAACTGAATTATCTTGTTATGAGATACTTTTCTATTGATATACCAGTTACTGAAAAACTCAGATAAACATCGTTATTACATCAAATTAATCGAATGGAATATAATACCGACTATAAACAATCCAAGGATCATCACAATTGGTGACACTTTCTTTCTAAGCAGCCACATACAAAGAAGTGTCAACAATAATCCAGATAACCCGGGGATCAAGCTGTCTAAGTTATCCTGTAAGGTTGTGACATCATATTCACTTAATGACAGTCCCGCAGCCTGCTGTTCCAATGCAGCTCTGATTCCTTCAGATCCAGCGGGTATGCTTTCCCAATCAATATAAGCACCCTCGCTGAGCCGAATTTCTGAGATCGTTGGAGTAAAGGTTATGTCTACCCAACGGTTCACTAATGCACCAAGGATGAACATACCTAGGATAGAAGCGCCTTTCGTAATATCCTGAAGTAATCCACCTGATAAGTCATCTGTAATTTTAGCTCCTGCTTTGTAACCAAGTTCCTGTGAATACCACAGGAATCCCATCCGAATAGTATTCCATAGAACGAAGAAAAGGATGGGACCCATTATGTTTCCAGTCATTGCTAGAGAAGCTGCTAATGCACCAAGAATGGGTCTAACTGTAAACCAGAAAGCTGGATCCCCGATACCTGCTAAAGGTCCCATCATTCCAACTTTAACTCCTTGAATGGCCTTGTTATCTACCGGTGCACCATTTGCACGTTCTTCTTCAAGTGCTAACGTTACACCAATAATAGGAGAGGCTACATAGGGATGTGTATTAAAAAACTCTAAGTGACGTTGCAGTGCCGCGGCACGATCTTCTTTTGTTTGATATAGTCTTTTAATCGCTGGGATCATCGAAAATGCCCAGCCACCATTTTGCATACGTTCATAGTTCCAAGAACCTTGAAGGAAAGTGGAGCGCCACCAAATAGCAATACGATCTCTTTTTGTTAACTTGATTTCCTCTTGTGCCATCTTCATGTCCTCCTTTTTTAATAGTCATCAATAATATCGCCTAAAGGATCACCAGTCCTTCCAATTCCATCACCAGAACCGCCTTGTTTAGAAAGTGCTAAGTAAATAAGAGCAAGAGCCACACCGATACCGCCAAGACCTAAAAGTGTGATGGATTGAATGGTTGCTAATACGAAACCAATGGCAAAGAATGGCCATACTTCTTTTGTAGCCATCATATTAATAACCATCGCATAACCAACGGCTACTACCATTCCCCCGCCAACTGCCAAACCATCTGTCAACCAGTCCGGCATAGCCTGGAGCATTTCTCTAACCGGAGTTGCACCAATAGCTACAATCAATCCGGCTGGGATTGCAATACGTAATCCCTGCATGCAAATAGCAATAATATGCCACATATCAATTTTTCTAATGTTACCTTCCTTCGCTGAAGCATCCATTAAATGTGCGATCCCTGTCGCTAGAGTTCGAACGATAATTGTCAGTAATAAACCTGCAACTGCTAATGGAATCGCAATTGCGATAGCAGAAGACACACCCGCTGCGCCCTGCCCACCTAAAACGAGAATAATTGCTGATGCAACAGAGGCCAAAGCTGCATCCGGTGCTACAGCAGCTCCAATATTGGCCCAGCCTAAAGCAATCAACTGCAAAGTACCACCTAAGATAAGACATGCCGCTAATTCTCCGGTCACTAAGCCAATTAATGTACAAGCAATAATGGGCTGATGAAACTGGAATTCGTCCAAAATTCCCTCGATACCAGCTATAAATGCTACGAGAATTACTAATATTATTTGAAAAATAGTCAAATCCATAATGATTAATCCTCCTTTTTTAGCCAACAAGAAGGTTTAAAACCTTCTTACTGCTTAAGTACAACTAAGACTTTCACCATCAAGGATTGGTGATAAGTCAAGCTTTCTAATCTAATAATCATGAATGATATTAGGATTATTTTTGTCGGTTTAACTCCCCTTGCGCCCTTTTCAAAATATCATTCATGTTATCTCCAGGATCACCTGGAACCTTACGTACATCGAACTTCACACCAATTTCTCCGAGTCTTTTAAAAGTATCAATATCATTCTGATCAAAGGCCAGTACTTTATTTGGTTGCACTTTACCAATTGAATGTGACATCGAACCAACATTAATGGTATCCAGTGGAACACCGCCTTCAACCACTCGAAGTGCATCTTGTGGATTTTCAAAAAGAAGTAATGCTCGCTGTCCTCCAAAGTGTTGATCATCTTTTGCAAGTTCAATCATTTTCTGAATGGGAACCGTATGTGCCTTAATACCTGAAGGAGCGGCCTGTTGAATCAATTTTTTGCGGAGTTCATCCTTTGCTACCGTGTCAGATACAATGATGATACGTGTAGGTGATGTATTTCTTACCCACGCAGTTGCTACCTGTCCGTGCAGTAGACGAGAATCGATACGTGCTAACACGTATTCAAAGGTACCGGGAGCCCCTGCCTTTGCCCTAGAAGGAACAGCATCAACCTTAGCAAGAACTTCTGGTTCTAATTTTTCTGGCTTTACTTTAATCGCATCTCTCGCTGTATCAAGAATATGAGCAGCTATTTCATGCGCCGTATTCATGGATAAGCGTGATGAATAAGATTCGATTACCATCGCTAAGTTTAACCCAGCAACAATTGCCCACTTATCTTGGTGGTCTTCCACTAAGCTATTAGCCTGATTGAAAGGAGTTCCACCCCAAAGATCGACTAAAAATAATACTTCATCTTGATTATCAAAAGATGCGATTGCTTCTTCCATTTTTGTTCTGACATCATCAGGTCCTTCATCCGGCATCAATGTAATAGCTTTTACATTTTCCTGTTCTCCAAAGATCATTGATCCAGACTGTAAGATACCAGTAGCAAATTCACCATGACTGGCAATGATAATTCCTACCATCTTTTTCCCCTCCTCTTATGATTTTTCAATGCTTAGATAAACATGGTAAGCTCTTAAAGCAATAATTTCTAAACTCTATAAAACACCTTCATTTAAACAAAAAAGAATGAGAAAAAAGGCAGATTAAATGAAGAGAGGATAGAGAAATGTCCTAATACTCTTCATTTTTATCACTACCTTTCATTCATGCCTGATTGAATCAGTAACACGTAAAACATAATTATAATAGTATTTAACTTTAAAATGAAAGCACTTTAATTATATGGATAAAATAATGAAGCATTTAAATTACTTTAATAAGCTTCCATAAATATATTGTATCATCCATATTTTTCTCCTTCAAGATATTCAGGCAGTATATTTATTTACAATTACCGACATATCTCAACAAAAAAAGACATATATCATCTGTTTTTAGAAGAAAAATGTCTACTTTTTAGCTTTATTCTTGAGATTGCGTTTGATGACATCAAAGACACCTAATGATTGAACCATATGGTCAGGATCAACATATTCACGAATTGCTCGAAAAACCCTTTTCGGATCTTTTGAAGAAAAGGTAAATGTTCCATTCCTCTTCGTTTGAATAGCGTAACGTGGAATCCATTTGCCCTTGAACAGAACAGAGGCAATTACATAATCAACTTCTTCCCAAGGAATTTGGATAAATTTACGGGCATCACGACTATTGAAAAATTCAAATCCTTTGTCTCCAATCATAATTTTGCCGTAATCTGAAATCCGTATATGTGAGGTTCCTTTAATAACTAAATCAACTTTTGTATTGATTGATTGGACCATTTCTTCTTCCTCCGTTTATTATAATTATTATATTCGAAATCCAATGTCATTCGATTAGAAGAACTATATACTGATGAAGTAGTTGAGTTACATCCAAACATCATTTTATCTGCGGATTATCATAGTAGAAGCTTTTCCTTTGTAATTGAAGTTCTTCAGTTAAGTCTTTTTTTGTTTCAATAATTTGGTTTGATCATTTTTTAATTATCTGGATAATTTGTTGATCTATAGCCATTCTACACATTGCTAACCTCCCTTTAATCTTCAGATTGGAAATTCAACTATTACCAATTAAGTACATTTTATCATATTTTTATTGATACATAGCCATTTTACGTATTAATATTTTGCCTCATGAAACAAAATATCTTCAGGTAGCATTAAGTAATTTCCCTATTCAGGTAAATTTTCTCATCAAATAAATTCAGAAAATCCTTATCATGACTATGTGTAACAACAATAATCATTTTATCTTCTAGCGTTTTCAGTAGATCAGCAAAAATACGTTCATTTTTTCTATCCAAACCTGAAGTTGGTTCATCAAATATTAAAACATCAGCATTTTTAAATAAAGCTCTCGCAATATCTAATCTTTTTTTCTCTCCACCTGATAGCGTATTTGTAGATGAATTAATCTCTGTGTTAATCCCACGTTCGCTAACAAGATAACTTAAATTACTGCGATTGAGAACATCTTCAACTAAATTTATGTCATAAGGATGAAAGAAGGATACATTTTCCGCAATCGAGGCAGAAAAAATATCAGTATCTTGCTTCATATAAGCCATTTTTTGATAGAGCATGTCTTTGTCTACGTTATCAAGTTGGATATCATCCATTTTTACCGTTCCAGCAGTTGGCGAATCAATCCCCATAATTAGATTGAGTAAAGTTGACTTTCCAGTCCCACTTTCTCCGATGACAACATATTTTTTACCAACCATAAAACGATAGGAAAAATTTTTAATCACTGGTACGCTATTCTTGAAATAATCGACTTGATTTAACTCAATCACTTTTATTGTGTTAATGGTCTCTTTAACATTATCCTTAGGAATCTCTTTAATCCTAGTAAAATTCCATAAGGATTCAACAATTTTCCTATTAGCAGCTAAATCCGTGAATGACTCACTTAAATACTGTAATGGTCCAGCAATTGTACTCATCAAAGTAGTCATGGCGATTAGCTGTGGTAAAGTCATCCGTTGTTTGATGACAAAGAAACTTCCAATAATCCACGTACCCGAATAAACAATATTACCCAATCCATAGGAGACAGCATAAGTCATCCCTTGAGCTGTCTCAAAGTCTATTTTTTTCTCTTTTAGATTTTGATTATATGTATTAAATTTCTTTCGATAGAATGGAAAACTTCTATTTATCTTTAAGGTGAGTAAATGCAGAACAAACTCCTCAAAAAGTCCATTGTATTTAGACTGTCGGCTGATTGCCTTTTTCTTTTTATTACTTAGAATTTTTTTAGAAATATAGGGAGACAATAAAGGAAAAAAGGAAAGCAGCAGCATAATAATTGAGAAAGAATTTTGCAAATTAAGTGCATATAGTACGGAAAATACTAAGACAAAGAAACTTAAAATTAAACCTGCAAGCGGATTAAAATATTCAGTTTCCATAACGGTACTTTCATTGACTAGCATATTCACGATCTTATTTTTATCAATATATTTTGAATCATATTCTGACAGATTTTCTAGTTTGTTAACCAACCTTGAACGAAACTTCAACATGATATTTTGATTTAAGACTGATTTTGTTTTTCGTGGAAAAAAGTCAAAACAAGCATCTAGTATTAAATAGGCAACTGAAAAAATCCCGACTTTAATGAGTAGGTTTAGGTCCCCTGAAATCGCTGTTTCCGTCAATAGTTGATAAATAAAGGCAACTCCTACTTGAATGGCCGCTGCTAATATACATATAAGAACATGAACAATAAAATGTCGCTTACTCTCTCTATACATGATTTGCATTTAAAATGCCCCCACTTATATTTAATTATAAAGCATGATAAATTCTATATGTATCTCCTCATCCTGTATGGTAATAAGAAATTAAATAATTAGCTATTGTTTTCTGCTTCAATATTCCACCTATTGTAATCAAAATAAACTCGATTTTTCTCAAATTCAATCCTCAATTGATTTAATAATTTTAAAGTATCAGCTGTATTTGAGGTTTCTGAAGCATTTTCTTTAATTTCCAGCTCGCTGAGGATTGCACCGAATTGATTATAATATTCGATAGCTTGATCAGAAAAGCCGTCTCTTATATAGGCTGGATGATGTTGATCTTCGATAAAGCCTGCAGATAAGTCTTGTATTGAAGCTAAGTCATTTTTAGAAATTGTATCTAATTCTGTACCGACAGCAGCACTGAGTAAAAGACCAGTATTTAGATCATTTATTTTACTAGCAACCACACCTGGTTGTGGCCAATTTTCATCCTTTTGTAAAGAAATGATATCTTCCAATTCTATTAAGTTACTATGGACACTCTCTACCACAACTTTATCTGTTACATGGTTAAATTTTATTGAGCCCCAAATTAGAATTGAAATAAGTAGTATATTTAATCCGATTGATAAAAAGAAAAAATGCTTCTTTTTTAGCATTTATCTATACTTCCTTGAAAAGAATAATACCAATTTAATTTTCTGAATTTTCATTATATTGTCACCAATATAATATTATCTACAAAAGACTTGCCGTTTAGTAGTCATATTAGATGCTAAACAATAAGTATAATAATTTTTAACCTCCTTTAACCCTCTAATTAATTTATTTTTTAATTCTTTATTCTCTACGTGTGTTGTTAACAATCCGTCTGATGGCATTGAAAAAATTCCTGTTGATGCAATCGTTTTTTATTTATTGATTCATGGTTATCTTACTTATTTTTAGACCCTTTACATTGCAAATTGACATTTAGATTTTACCAATTAAGTACATCTTACCATATTTCTAATTAAAGTATAGTCTATTCTCGCGTGTTAATACTTTATCTCAGGCACAGAGATACAGCATAGTGCGAGTATAATAAAAGCAATTTATTCTTTTTCGGAGATTCTTAGAAAACTTTAAATTTAGTTATCTTCTTACTTGTGTTAATATTAATTATAGATTAATCTATGACTCTATAACTAGGGGGAACCATGAAGAAAGGTATTATTTTTTTTGATTTAGATGGTACATTATTGAATAAAAAATCACAAATTAGTCTCGAAAATAAACAACTGATCAAGCAACTGATGCAAAATGGTTATCTCTTAATTATTGCAAGTGGTCGATCACCTAAGGAAATTCGAGAAATTACCAAGGATACTGGAATCCATTCATATGTCAGTTTAAATGGACAGTATGCTGTACTTGAAGGGAATGTCCTTGCAAACCATATCATCGAGACAGAAACAATAAAGAAATTCATTCACATCTCGGAAAAGTTATCCCATCCCGTCGCCTTTTATACGCCTGAAAGCTATTGTATTAATTTCATTGATCAAGCAACTCGAAAATTATATGCATTTGATCATGCGCCTTTGCCAAAAATTGATCCAGACTTTTATCAAAAAGAGCCGATCAATATGCTTTATTTGTTTAATGAGGTTGTAGAAGACGATGCTTTGATGGCTGATCAATTTAAGGATGAGCTAACTTTTTATCGTGACAGCCCGTATTCTTTAGCAATTGTTAACAAAGGACGTTCGAAAAAAGCGGGTATTCAGGATATATTGACAGCATTGAAAGCGATCGACCATAACAATACTTTCGCTTTTGGCGATGGAAATAATGATTTAAGTATGTTTGAGGCTGTTAAACACCCGATTGCGATGGGGAATGCGAATGATCAGGTTAAGGCTGCCGCCGAATTTGTGACTGGAGATCATGATGGTGATGGCATTCTGCTTGCCTTGCAACATTACGGCTTAATTTAAAATCTAAAGACATGGCCTCTATAAGTTGAGCCATATCTTTTTGATTTAGGGTTTACATTGTCACATGTATTATCTAAAAACTATCTAATTGTAACTTTTGTTGCATTATTGATGGTTTCTTTGGTCAATTCATTCCCAATACCAGGAATTTCAGGTGCAGTATAGTAACCCTCTTTAGGCTGATAATCATGAATACATGTTTTCACCATAGAAGGATGTATATTGACAACATGGTGTTCATGAATTAAAAAGTTTGGAATTGCAGTTTCTAAATGTAGTGATGCTGCTTTATAGATAGGGCTACCACAGACATGTGTTTGAACACTAATATCATATGCATGTGCCATCTCACAAACTTTCTTGGCTTCAGAAATTCCTCCCATATTTCCAATGTCTGGTTGAATAACTTGGATTGATAAATCTTCGAAGAATGGAACATATCCCCATCTTCCGAAAACACGTTCTCCTTGAGCAATTGGAATGTTAACATTATCTGCAACATACTTAGTTAACTTAGAATTTAAGGGTGTAACTGGTTCTTCATAATAATAAATATTATATTTTTCAGCCATTTGCCCTATTTGGATTGCTGATACAGCATCTGTACCACAATGGTTCTCTAAAATAATATCTACATCTTCACCCACAGCTTCCCTAACAGCTCTAAGACGTTCTTCACCTAATTTAATAATCTCTTGTTTTAATGGCTTAGTTAATTGAGACATATCATGGGCTTTTCCTTCACGATTGTAGTTAATAAAATCTATCTTTATACAATCATAGCCCTCAGCAACTGCTTTTTTTGCATTGCGAACATAATTTTCTGTCTTACCACCTTCATCAACAACAATTCCCCAACCAATTTGAGCATCTTCAGACCAACCATATTGTAATTGACTTGCATATGTTCGTAATTTATCATTTGTTTTTCCACCTAATAATTTATAAAGCGGAACACCTAACGCTTTTCCTTTAATATCCCAGATAGCAATATCAATTGCACTAATCGCTGCAAATGTAATGGGACCACCACCTTGTCCCCAAAATGTTGTTTTAAATAACTTTTCCCAAATTTTTTCGCTATCAAAAGGATCCATCCCAATAACTTGTTTAGCAAAATCTTGTAACATCCCAAAAGCTCCTGGGGCACCAACTCCATAGGCAATTGCAGCTTCTCCATAGCCATAAATCCCCTCATCTGTATTGATTCGACAAATGACCGGACGAAAAGAATCCAATCCTTCTAAATTGAGTTGCATAACATCTACACTTTTAATTTTCATATTTATCCCCCTAATGGTAATTTTAATAATTTACTCAAAAGAAATACTCTGTTGAATATCCACTTTATTTGTATTAACTCGCCACATAGCCCAAATAACACAAAAAATAACAAATGTAACATTAATAACTAACATAATTTGTGTTAAGTTAAGAACTGATAAATACACCATATATAATTGGGTAATGAAAGTTAATCCCATAAATAAATAAAAGATTTTATTTGATACATGTAAAAATGATTGGTTCCACTGTTCTGGATAAAGCTTTGGTAATCGGATAATTGCTATTGCAGTAATCATTCGAAGTAAGTATGTAAGCAGTACAATATTACTGGTGATTTCACTAATGCTTACATCGAATATAATTGGCGTAACTCCAATTAAATAAATGAATAACATAATCACATATGGTACTCCTTTACTGTTGGTCTTACCTATCCAACTAGGAAACCAGCCATCCCCTACTGATTTTAATATTGGGATCGCACGAGCTGAATATGTTGAATTTAGTGTACTACTGAGAGCCAGTAACGGGCCACCAAGAATAAATATCGGGAACAATATCCCAGGTAAAATTGCTTCCGCTACAACAGTTAATGGCTTCCCAGCCGTTACACTTATCGGTAATATACCTGATCCGACTATACCAATCCCTATATATACAACAAAAATAATCGCTGTAGCTATTATAATAGCAAGTGGGATATTTCTTTTAGGATTTTTTGCTTTTCCACTAAAACTAATCACAAAGTATTGACCATATGTTGAATAAACAAACAATGCTATTGCAGCCATAAAGCCACCAGCACCATCAGTTAAAAAATCAGGATGAGAAAAATTAAAAACTATAGGATCTACTTGTGGTATTCCAATTATAATAAAAGCGGCAAGAGTTGTTAATAAAATAACTGTTAGGATTGTTTGCAGTTTAGACATAACATCTACCCCTAACAAATTAAAAATAAAAAATATAGTAACCGCAATTATTGCAACAACTTGACCATTTATATTCGGGAATAAACTTTCAAAATAGAATCCGATTGAAGTTCCCATTAATGATAAACCTAATGTTTGAGAAATATAGGCAACAGCATAGATCCCAGCTGCTTTTTTTACCTAACATTTCAATAACTATACTGTATTCTCCACCTTCCAAGACAACTGCACTGCTTAAAAAAATAAATGGAAGGACACTCATTAAACCAACAATAACAGCAGCTCCATAAGCGAGCCATGCCGACATCCCAGTTACACCAATAGCGGGTCCGATAAGAGTGACAACACCAGCACCAATAACTTGTCCTGCCGCTATAGCTACTAAACTAACTAAACTTAATTTCTTTGGCTTGCTCATCAACTTTCCTCCTGTAATATATTTTTAAATACTTGAAGAGTGACTAGGAAAAATCACTCTCCAAATATTCTACTTAACAGTTGCAGTCGTTGCGTTTTTAATCGCTTCTTCAGTTAATTCTTGACCCAATCCTGGCTTATCAGGTACTTCATAGTATCCATCCACAGGTTGATAGTCATATTTGCAAGTTTCTCTACCTTTTGGATCTAAGGCCCATTTGTGATGTTCGTGAATTAAAAAGTTTGGAATAACTGCCTCAACTTGCAGTGCAGCTGCTTTTGCAATTGGTCCACCACAAACATGTACTTGAGCTGCACAATCATATGCATGCCCCATCTCACAAATTTTCTTAGTCTCTGAAATTCCACCCGTTAAGCATACATCTGGTTGGATTACTTGAATTGATTGATCTTCTAAGAACGGTACAAAACCTGTTCGTTGATAAATTCTTTCACCACTTGCAATAGGTATATTTACATTTTTATGAACCTCTAGCATATTTTTTGAATTTAATGGGCTGCATGGTTCTTCAAAATAATAAATATCTAATTCTTCTAACGCTTGACCGACTTGGATTGAAGAAACAACATCTGTATAACTATGCAATTCGACAATGATATCTAAGTCTGGTCCACCCTCTTCACGCATAGCTTTAATCCGATCATAAGCTACTTGTATTTGTTTATTTGATAAAACGCCTCGAGTTTGCCATGGTCCTTTCCCCTTCGGCAATTGATCTGACATTGCAATTGGATCTACCTTAATAGCTGTATAACCATCATCTATCGCTTTTTTCGTTGCTGCTGCATAGTCCTCGGGAAGTATCATTTGATCTCTACCCTTAACGGTTGGATCATTTCCCCAACCAAATTGTAGCTGAGAGGCATAAGCCCTTAACTTATCATTGGTTTTTCCACCCAATAATTCATAAATAGGAACACCTAAAACCTTTCCTTTGATATCCCATAAAGCGATATCAATAGCGCTCATACCAGCACTAATGACTGTTCCTCCACCTAAGCCCCAAAATGTACTACGATAGATTTTCTCCCAGATTTTCTCTATTTTCATCGGATCTTCTCCAATGATCACTTCTCCAAAATCTTGTAAAATACCAAAGCCTGCACGGTAACCTCGACCATAGGCTATACCTAATTCACCAAATCCAGACACACCTTCATCTGTATTGATTCTAACAACAATAGGATTCCAAGTATTTCTTCCTTGAGTTGGGTTCCCCGCATCAATGATCATCGCGTCAACACTTACAATTTTCATTTTCATCATCCTCCTCGTTTTATTAGATAGTAATCAAGCATCCTGTTCACCTGTTCGCTAGCTCACTTTCATAATAATTGAAAGCGTTTTATAAGTCAAGCCATTTTTTAGCGATCGTTAAGAATAACTTTTTAAATAAAAAAAGAGAAACCATCCTCATTTTTCAAAGCTTAGGGGTTTCTCTTTTTTAATTTTCCATTTTTAAAATATAAATGCTTTTAATTATTTATCATAATTAGACGAGAGGACTTCCAATCTCAAGAAATATGTAGTAGGTTGAGAAGTGGCCTCAAAGGCGGGATCAATGGGATCGTGAGGGTGAGTGTTTTCAGTAAAACAATGTGTCAACTCCACTCGTGGTTAATCGCCATTTTCAAAGTCGACAACCTAAAGACCGCCACTTCAATTTTTGTAGAAATGAAGTGGCGGATGTTAAAATTCTTAAATCATCAAGAGATGAGTAACTAGATCTCTATTCATTTGTTTTACGATAATCTATTATGTCTTCATATATTTTTTTAGTTGCTTCAAAATCTCTATCTCTAATAGCTTCATAAAGCTCTTCATGCATATCTATATTTTTCAAAAATACTTCAGGTGTAGTATTTTTTCTTTTAATAATTATTCCTTTAAAATATTGCATCAATGCTTCTTTTATTAATGAATAGGCATGTATATACATTTTATTTTCAGACATTTCTACAACTTTCTTATGGAAATTATAGTCTTCATTTACTAAATCCATAAATTCTTCTGAATGTTGATTTTTCTCATTTTTCAAAACAGCTCTACCTAATGAAGTATATCGATCACAGATATGTTTTAATTCAACTAAATCTTCTTGATTATTTTTTTCTATTGCTAAATTAGCACTGTCTACCTCGATCAATCTTCTAAACCTTAAAATATCATCAATTATATCTGGTTTTATTAAAAAACTTGAAATTTGTGATACATATTTATCCATATTAAAATCAATTACATAGGTTCCTTTACCTACTTGTGTTTCGGTTATACCAATAGTATTTAATTTCTGTATAGCTAAACGAATTGTCAATCTATTAACACCAAACATTTCAGAAAGTTCATTTTCAGACGGTAATTTCTCTCCCATTTCCCAAGTGCCATTAATGATTAAGTCCTTCATTTCTTCATATACTTGGTCTTGAACCAACACACGTTTTAGCTTATTGTTAATTGGCATACAGTCCACCTCATCCTATTCATTCCTATTGAAATATAATTATTTTTAATGAGTTGCTTTTTATCCTTAACGAATTCACTTTATTATACTATATTTATGGTTGTCAAGTTTATCAAATGATTGGATTATGTCTCCTCTGTTTTGATCTCCTAAGAAAAACTAAATTTGATACAATTTCATGTTCTAGTCTAACATCCTAATTTCCGTATTAAAATATTTTTCCATAAACTCTATTCTTTTGTATAATTCGACTTCTGAGTATCTGACCTTTTCATCTGTAACGATCCATTTTTCTTCTACATCGTCTTTTCTGACAGCTATTGCAATGACTTCCCCAATAAATTCACTCAAGATTTCGTTACTTTCTCTTATGATATATACATCTTGCTCTTCATTATCCCCACCAATAATCCCGGGAATATATCCGTAATTAAGAGGATAAACATTTCCATAAGTATCCTTATAACCTATTGGTCGATCGACAATCACCTTAACTTTTAATTTTTCCCTCACTTTTAATTTCCTCCGCTTCATATTATTTACATGCAATAATTTAAGATTAAATTTCTCATTATATCTACGGCTTAATTTCAAATATAAAGACATGTCTTACGCTTGTAAGTATCATGCCTGCTTGATTTTGCTCTACATAGATCTTGTATGATTATCTGTTGGTTTTTTTAGGGTATAAATAATAGATTAAAAAAATAAGGGAAATAAATATAGCAAAAATGAAAAATAAACCAGCTGTATGACTAGCAAACTTCTCTATAAAATAGCCAATTAAACTGACAATTGCCATCAAGGAATAAACTTTCTTTTCTCTTTCTAACAAACGTTCAAAATCATATGTTTCTCTTTTTTCACTTAATATATGATACCAAGTATTCAATCTTAATGCTGTTTCAGGGCTAAGCCTATATTTTAAAAAACCAAGTAGCGCAAAAACGATAAAACATGTCATTAGTAATTCACTAGCACCCATCATTCTCAGCCTTTCATTATTTAAAGGTTTGTAATATCGCCGCTTGACCTTTGTATACTTCAATTTCTGCGTATGCTCCATTTATAAAGGTAACTTGTGGAGGAACATGCCCACAATCAATATCATAAACAATTGGGATCTGTAACTCATCCGAAAGCTCTTGATAAACATCTTCAGCGGTATAATTGTTGACGGGTGTATTAGCTGAATTTCTCCCGAACATGATCCCACTACAATCCTGAAACCAACCAGCTAATTTCATTTGGACAAGGGATCTGCGTAAATCAACCGTTGACAATTCACAATTTTCAAGATACCAAATGATTGGATCACCGGCAATATACTGCTCTTTAAATCTATTTACATCACCATACGGTGTCCCAATCAAGTGTCTAATAATATCAATACAACCGCCAAGTAAACGACCTTGCAACTTAATTTTTTCATCTTTAATTAACTTCTAGTTATGACAGTGAAACCCTTCTTCTCCATGCTATTAAATGCAGCATGTAATAAGTCATGTAGTTCACTAGGCACTCCAGAAGATGGTGCTGTCACCCCCGCTGTTGCCCCTTTTTCTAAAAATGGATATTGTATCATCTAACGCCCCTCCTACTCTTTAACATTAAAAAATACCTCTTAAGAGAATCATATCTAAAGAGGCATTTTAATGCAATTGTTTGTCAGTTTCGATTGTGTCAAGTATTTGTGGGAGTTTTTTTATGTCCCTTATTTTATATTGTTTTTAGCCTATGATTTGGCAGCGTTGTCACTCCTGTATTCCTTTAAAAGAAAAGCTATTTTAACTTTTTAAAATCCTCTTAAACCTTTCAGAGCTTCTGTAATAGGAGCCCCCATTGCTTGTTTCAAATAACCTAAATTCTGACGAGTGGCTTCTGTCGCACTGTTTTTCAGCTTCTCAACGAAGTGTTTAGGTGGCTTTTCAGCTTTGGGCTCTTCAGTGAATGCCTGCGTTTGCTCAAGGATTCCATGTAACGTTTTAATCTCTAAATTGTCTTTTAGAGCCACCATGACATCGACGAATTTATCAAGCCCTCGATCACTCCAGCTACGACCGTGGTTGAGTCTTCTCGCAAACACACTCATGGTTCCTTCTGCACTACCCATTGGGCGAAAACCGGTTATATCTATCCCTTTTCTCTCTAATTTTTTACGGTAATCTCCGAGTGCCTTCGGATACTTTGAGAGCTGAGCGATTAAGGCTTCCAACTCTTCTTCCTTCTTTTCATTTTCCAGTGTCCCCACTGCACTATTTAATTCCACCATAAACCCTTCCCAATCATAAACAGCTAGCTTCTTTTGGATCGAACGGGATCTTGGATGCCCTCGAAAGATCAGGCGGACATCACGAGCGACATGAAAACGATCAATGACAAAAGTAGCGTTCTTCTGGAAATAGTCTCGACAAGACGTGATCCAATTCGCTCCATCTCCATTGATGACGAGATGGTGTCGCGTTGGGTCATATTCATAAGTGGTCATCAGATAGGTCTCAAACGCTTCCCAAAATGGACCGTTGCCTTCATGAATAAAATGACGTTTCTCGATGAGTTTCGCTCGCTTGCCATTCATCTCCCATCCTTGATGGGTACTTGCTATTTTAAGTTCTCTTCCTTTTTTCCCTTTCTCTTGGCTCTTTGTATTTAAGCCATCCACTTCAACGAATAAAACATCTTGTTCAAGGGGGACAGACTCTTCTGGAACCACTTCCGTATGCAAAAGCTGTTGACGGATCCCTTCATGACTGATGACAGGATACCCTAAGAACCTTTCGAGTACCTTTCCAGCTTGTCGATAGGAAGCACCTGTGACAGCTAGTTCAATCGCCAAATCTTGCACGACTGGACTCATTCCTTTTGTTCCATCAAAGGCTAAATATTGATCTAATAAGTACACATATTTCCCTGTTACTTTATCTTGGTAATAATTTCTCTTCAGCTCGACTTGTCCAAAAACAGATTCAAACGATAACGTACGTTTATCTTTTAAGTAAAATCTTTGTTTGTCTCTTCCTAAAGCAATCGCCTGATCAAACTCCTGAAGGATTTTTGACATCATCTGTGAAAAACTTTCTTGTAAGGTACGGTATATTATTTCTTCTAACTCTTTCATTGTCAGCTGAGATATGATATCTTTCATATGAGGACCTCTTTCTATAGTTTTTGTTTGTCGTAAACTTAACTATATAAAATAAGGTCCTCTTTTTCATCTCAAACGACTTATCTACTACCGCGCTTTCGCTTGGTGCCCCTGTCATGGGTGTTAAAGTCTAACGACTTTAACACCCATGACAGGGAAAATTTACTCCCACAAACATTTTACTCTAACTCAGTTTCTAATGATTTACTTCTCTTTTCGCATCATATCATAATACTTCAATGGTTGATCTACTTTCACCTTAGTGATCATCATCGCATGTTTGGCACGATCGATCGGTTCATCATCTTCATCCCAAAGCTCAGTAATGGTTTGTTTATAATGATAGAAATGAGGTCCGAAGAATTCAATTTCATCACCAACACCAAAATTGTTTCGCTGTTGGATGGTGGCGATTTGTGTTTCTTCATCATAGTCTAAAACAAGTCCAGCAAAGTCATATTTAGGAATTCGTGCTGGTTTGCCAAAGAGTTGATCTTTCTCTGTTGGTTCATCATAATAAAAAGCGGTCGTTAATGAACGCTGGGCTGCTTTCCAAATTTCATCAACCCACTCGGGATCCATTTGATAGTTTTCAGGATCTTCGAAATAGGTATCGATAATTTTTCGATAAACATTGACTACAGTTGCGACGTAATGAATACTTTTCATTCGACCTTCAATTTTCAAAGAATCCACGCCTGCTTCAATTAAATCCGGTAAATGCTCGACCATACTCAAATCCTGTGAACTCATCGTGTACTGTTCATCCGATTGATCTGATACAGCAACCGTCCCATCTGTGCCGTCTTCAAATAAATCATATTTCCAGCGGCAGGATTGGGCACATCCACCCCTATTCGCATCACGTGCCGTCATATGATTGGACAGGACACAACGACCTGAATAGGAAATACACATGGCTCCATGGATAAAGGCTTCAATTTCGATATCAACTTTTTCTTTCATTTCACGAATCTCTGCTACGGATACCTCTCTAGCTAAAACAACACGAGGAATGCCCTCGTTTTTCCAAAACTCAACAGTTTTCCAATTAGCAATCGAAGCCTGGGTACTAATATGGATTTCAAGATCTGGTGCAGCTTCACGGCAAGCTTGAATTAAAGCTGGATCAGCTACGATAACAGCTGCGATACCTACCTCATACAATTTCTTAAAGTAATCGTGTGCGCCTTCTAAGTTTTCATTATGAGCAATGATATTCGTTGCTACATAAACTTTGGCACCATACTTATTAGCAAATTCAACACCTTCTTGCATTTCTTCAAAGGTGAAATTACCTGCTTTCGAACGTAATCCGAATTGTCGTCCACCTATATAAACAGCATCTGCGCCATAATGAACCGCAAATTTTAATTTTTCTAAATTACCTGCTGGTGCAAGTAATTCTGGTTTTTGTCTAGTTGTCATTTTTCTTACACCTCTTATTAGTAAATCTGTTCTTTAAAATAAAAGCCAGTATCAATTTTTCTATCTTGAGGTTGGATCTTATAGATCAGTTGTTTCCAACCTGTTTTTTTCATTTGATAAGCATCTGGATCAGCTAAATAGGTATCAATAGCCTCACGATATAGTTCAACCATTTTTTCATTATAATCGATTGTTTTTAACAAGCCATTAATAAAAAGCCCATCAATTTCTGCTTCGAGTATCTTGTCAAGGTGATCAATCATAACGATATCTTCATTACTCATAATATGTGTACCATTGATATCTTCAAAAATGGGATAATGGGTTTCTGGTTTTTTACTTTCCTTAATATAGCGCATTTCTGACGAAGTATAATCTTTTTCGATATGATTGTAATAATTGCGAACCAGCTTTCGCTTCGATTGAAAAATACAGGTCATTCCGTGAATTTGTATTTCAATTGGAAATTGAACATTTTGCTTAATTTCAATGACAGCATCGAGGGCTAATTCATTTGATAGGGTTGCTCGACTCATTCCCCGCACACTCCAATAATTTAAAGTTTGGTAATTCGTTGAAAGAGTAGCAGGGTTCCATGTCAATTGAAGTGAACTATCGAGATCACGAAGAATTTGAAAAATCGACTGATCACCCGCCACAATTCCATCAACATTTATCCGTTCAAGCTCCGTTAAATAATCGGGGAGTTCCTCTAAATGCTCATTGTGATAGATAGCATTAACCATGACATAAACTTTTTTGCCTTCTTTGTGTAGAAATTCTGTCGCTTGCTCGATTTCTGTTAATGTAAAATCGTCAGGAAGTCGATTGCCAAACTGTTGATGACCAACAAATATCGCATCAGCACCAACATTTGCTAATCGTTTAACTTCCTCTAGATTCCTAGCTGTTGCTTGTAATTCTGGTCTATATAAATCCATGACTCCATTCTCCTTTTAAAAAACGTACATCCACTAAAGTGAAACTTCGTTCAGTGGAGGTTTTCTTCGACGCATAAATCTTTTCGGTGACGCGAGTAACCGCAATCCAAAGTCACTTTGCAAGGAAAGCGTAGTGTTTTTCCGTAGCGGTCGTGTTAATCTGACAACATTGGTAATCGCAGTCCCAGTCCCAGAACGCGGTGTTTTTATCAGCCAGCCAGTTACACTGCGATAAATATACTCGTTTGATCCTACTTCTAATCTTCAAAAAGTAGTCTACAATAATTATGAACAAATTAGTTTAAAAATCAGTGACTTTTATCACAGTTTTTTAAACTTTATACTAGCTTTATATTAAAAAGCTTAGTTTATTGTCAAATGCTTGATTGTACTTAATACTGCCTCTGAAAAAATCTTATATGCTGAATAAAAATTTTATTAATAAACTCGTGATATAGTAAATGTCCATATCCTATTGTCGAGAAAAGTACAAATAAGTTAATCATTAATTGTATTGTTAATACAGTTCATTTTAAATAATGGGCTTTTTGATCTAAACATGACTAGAAAGGGCTTTATTGATAATTTTCTATTGCCAAAAAGTATTGAACAAAGCAAATAAACCTAATAATAGTGTATAATACATTTATCCACTAGTCTAATCAAAATATATTATGGTCGATGTTTTAGTTTAATTCAATAAGGTCTAGGGTATCGAATATTATAATTGCTAAATTTAGAGGTGATATCAATGTCTACATTACGTGCACATATGATTGTTTCTGGTCGAGTTCAAGGTGTTGGATTTCGTTTCACAACACAGTTAAAAGCTGAAGAATTTGGTGTTAAGGGTTGGGTGAGAAATCGATCGGATGGAGCAGTTGAAATTGTAGCTGAAGGCGATGTTGAAAAGGTCTATCAATTTATTGATACGATTAAAGCAAACCCTAGTCCAGCAGCTCATATTAAGAATGTCGAGCTGTCAATTTCGGAAGAACTAGAGAATTATAAATCGTTTAGAACACTTTACTAATAGAAAAAAATCGTATAATAGATTACTTTTTAATATCGATATGAAAACATCGACCATTATTGATATGGCAATAATGGTCGATGTTTTTCTTTTGTTAATATTTTTACTCACTGTAAACCCTTCTGGAAATAGAACTCTTTCATCAAGAAGATATTGACTATATCCATAAATCCAGACTTGTCTATCAATTGTTGATATAATAAGCTTATGATCATTAATTTTAGTTTCTTCAATAATATGTCCTATAAAATAATCTCAATTAGTCCTTCGAATCTAATTGGTTTCTTAATTTCTAGCTCATATCTAGCATACTTAACAGTCATTAATGCACAAGTCCATAAGCACAATGATTTAATGCATCTGTCCATGTTTCTGTTTTTTCTGAGCCAATGTCATCAATAAATATCGTATACATGCTACTTAGAAAGTTAATGTGCCTGTTCAAACAATAGCAATGCGAATAGACAACAATATTTGAAAAGAAAGATACACCAACTACCTTATTAGAAGCCATCAAATCATTTCAATCTTTTGAGATTTATTAGGATTGGACTTGCAATACAAATTTACCGATTAATGTTTTTGATAGAAAGGCTTTTTGTGCTTCTACAATTTTTTCAAGTGGATATTCTGCAGCAACAACGGGTTGAATTTTTCCTTGTTCAATATAGCTGATTAAATTAGTGAAAGCTTCTTTAGTTTGATACGCACTACCAAATAGACTTAAATCTTTTAAATACAATGTGCGAACATCTAATTCAACCAAAGGACCTCCAATTGCACCAACAACACCGTATTTACCGCCCTTTTTAAGAACTTCTAATAATTCTGGCCAGCGCGGACCCGCAACCATATCGAGCACGATATCTACCTTCATCTTACCGATTTTTTCGAAGTAGCTTTCATCACGAAGAACAATTTCATCCGCACCATAGCTACGTACTCGCTCTTCTTGACCTGGATCACAAACAGCGATCACTTTAGCTCCTCTGATTTTCACCAATTGAACAAGTGCAGAACCAACACCACCTGAGGCCCCAGTTATTAGAACGACATCCCCTTCGTTGACATCAACTCGTACAATAAGATTTTCCGCCGTAGAATAAGAACATGGAAACGTTGCTAATTCAGCATCTGTTAAATCAGAATCAATAGTAAAAGCTTCATCAGATAATGTCACAGCATATTCTGCAAAGGTCCCATCACATTCAGAACCAAAAGTAATACATTCCAATCCTAGCTCGCTTGATGGAAGTTCTTGCATTGTACGAATTAACACACGCTCCCCAATTCGAGCTTCACTAACGCCAGCTCCTACGGCAACAATAACACCACAGCCATCTGCTCCTTGAATTCTAGGGAATTGCAATGCCGCACCAGTCCAAGAGCCGTCTTCTTCAACTTCTTCTTCAAAGCCAGAAGAGCCACCAACGCTCGTCTCAGCTTTTACATTTTTTGAATACCAACCAATTCGTGTATTAATATCTGTATTATTCACAGCTGCTGCACCAATTTTTACTAATACCTCTCCTTTTTTAGGTTTAGGGACATCAATATCTGTACGATATTCAAGCTTATCGAATCCCCCATTACCTGTTAAATAAACACCAGCCATTTTTTTAGGAATATTACTCATCATTATCCTCCTTGTAACTTACATTACGATCTTAATTCATATTTTGTTCGTTGCTTGCGCAATTGATTCTGAATTGAATATTATAATTAGTATAAATTGAACTGTTTACTAATACAATTGAGTAATATTGAATCTAGTATTCTATTAAATTGAAGAACAAGTAAAGAAGTTGACGATATTGTTCTAATAGATATTTTGCATTATAATAAAGTAGAATATCATGTGAATAACTGAATAAGAGGAGGAGACTGTATGAAAGAACGCTTCAATTTAGAATATCTAAATACCTTTGTTATTGCTGCAGAAACTGGAAAATTTAATATAACTGCAGAACACGTTTATCGGTCGCACTCTTCTGTTAGTACACAAATTAAAAAACTAGAAGAACAAGTAGGTGCGCCCCTATTTATCAGAAAACAAGATAGTGTTATTCTCACCAAAGTAGGTGAAACGCTTCTGGATTATGCAACTAAAATTTTAAGTTTAAATGATGCTGCATTTAATGCCGTAACACACTCAAGTTGGGAAGGAACGATATCATTTGGTATACCAACAGAATATACAAATTTATTTCTATCTAAAGTATTTCCTAATATAACAAATAAATATCCTAATTTCTCTTTTACAACCTTTTGTAATAGAAGCAGAGAAATTAGAAAACAGATTGAAAAAGGACACTTGAATATTGCCATTGTAGCCATGGAATCACAATATTCAGGTGACATATTTTTGTGGGAAGAAAATTTATTTTGGGTTGCCTCAAAAGAATTTACTTTGCAAGATTATAATCCATCACTTCCGATTGCATTATTTTCTGATGACTGTATAATCAATAATTACTCCCTTTATTGCTTAAAAAGAGCAAATATGGATTTTAAAGTTGTTTTTAAAAGTACAATGTTAGAAAATATCTTAGATTGCGTGAAAAATGGCATTGCAATTTCTCTTCTTCCGGAATCATTAATTGACGATACGCTTCAAATACTACCCGACAATGTTATTGCATGTCCATGGAATCTTAACCTAGGATTAATATGGCATAATACTGTTAATTTAGATATAATTGAAGAAGTGTCTGCAATTATAAAATCTTCAATATTGCCAATTACATCCTGAATGACAGATCATTCATATTAGCTCAAGGGATATAATGAGGCACTTCTTCTCTCGTGTGAATCTAAAAAAACAGCATTGTCTTAAAAAAGCGACTCCTCTTCCATCTTCAGTTTTCTTTTGTACAGCAATAGGTCGCATGAGCGAACTAAACATGTTAATAGAGAGAGTCGCTTTATTAAACTTAAATCATTTCTCCATCCAATATTCCCAAATGTATACTTACTTTATCCTACTGCGACGCATATCAAGGGATATTTTTAAATCGCCACCATTATTCTCAATAAACTGACTATACTCTGAGATCCCGATACAATAAAACGAAACTTCAATCAGTGGGAGTTGGGCCTACAGGATGTAGGTCATGCAGATGTTTCCGGTGGGACGAGTAACCGCAAATGTCTTCGGTGGGGCGAGTAATCACAGCCCCAGTCCCAAGTCTTTTCGGTGGGACGAGTAACCGCAGTCCCAGGAGGTGACGGTTTTAATCTGCGTTCCCCTAGCTCCCACTGATTCATAATGAGGAACACAAGCTAAGATCTTCACGTCCTGGGACTCAGAATAAGAAAACCATTTATTCTTGCGGTGTAAAGCTCCGTAGTTTTCCTTAGTACGGTTACTCGCCCATTAAAACCCGTTGTTGCCCCAAGTTTTACGGACGATTAGCTGTGATAAAGAGTGATTTTTTCCTTGTGCAGCTTCGCAAACAAGAAGGAATCTGTGTGGGAGTTTTTGTTTCTGAGATGTAAGTTAAAAACAAATAAACCGTCAATAAAATGATCATTTATAGTACTAAACTCATTTTACTGACGGTTTACCTTTTATTTTAATTAATTTATCTATTTTTCTTCAAAAAAGCGACGATTTAATGCGATGTATTCGTGCTCTTCATCAGGAACTTCATCTTCCATGAAGATTGCTTCCACTGGGCATACTGCTTCACAAGCACCACAGTCAATACAAATGTCAGGATCGATATAGAACATATCTTCCCCTTCTTCTATACAATCTACCGGACATACTTCCGCACATTCACCATATTTCTCTCCAATACATGGTGACGCAATGACAAATGCCATCTAAAATGCCTCCCCCAAAAATATTTACATTAAGCTTCTACCAAACATGTTGAAGCTGATAAAAGTCTTTATCATGTTCAATAATAAAAACATCTGGTTTTTTCAATAGCCGCCATTGTTTAAAACCATACCCATCTCCATAATGCGCAAGTAATAACGTAAGTAAGTTTGCATGAGTAACCAGAGCAACAGTCTCTGACTCTTCATTTTCCTTAATTTCTTCAATCACTTCAAGTCCACGACTTAAAGCATCATTGGATGACTCTCCGCCTGGTAAGGAATAATCCATATCATCAAAGGAAGTCTCAATCGCATCTAGCCAATCCTCAACAGGTTCCGCACTTAAAATCCGTTCCCGTAATCTAGCATCGGTTTCAATTTTAATTTGATTTTCTCTAGAATAGGGTGTAATGGTTTCAACGGCACGCATATAAGGACTTGAAATGATACGATCAATCTTTAGATTATGATTAGTAAAAAATTCAGCCAATCGTCGAGCTTGGTTTACACCATTATTAGTTAATGGAGAATCTTTGTGATTACCTTCTGCCTGACAATGTCTAATCAGAACGAGCTTCTTCATTGGATCATCTCCTAAACAGGCTTTATGCTTATGGTCTACTACTTACAATTAAAGAACAATATTATTTAGTTATTTCAGAAAAATAATCTTTTTTATAACCAGCTATGCGATTTGAATTATCAATTATAAAATAAAACTCATCTGTTTCATTTTTCACTTGATAATCTTTCCCAGGTGTTAACATATTATTGACGACAAACTTTTTTGCATCAGCATGCACACACTTGATCGTTTTAATGGTTTCTTTTTCTTCCCAATGTTTATGAATCAACGTGTACATTCCTCCCTTTAGTGAATCGTTCTCTTATATATTAGCATGTTTTTATAAAAAAAATAACCATTGTATGCAAAAAAACAACAAAATAATTGAATTAACAAGCGTTTATGTCAAAATTAAGTTCACTTTTTATTTTCTTCTTGTTTAGTCATGTAAACTTATCGCTGTTTAAAACAAATAATATTAGCTGCCATTAATCAAATAGTTTTCGATAAATCCCATAGCCTTCGCTTTCAAGCTTATCTTTTGGTATGAACCTTAAGGCTGCAGAATTAATACAATAGCGTGCCCCTCCCGCTTCCATTGGACCATCATCAAAGACGTGCCCTAAATGACTATCAGCCGTTTTACTTCTAATTTCAATTCGTCGCATGCCATGTGAAGTATCTAATGACTCTTCCAGATCATTTTTATTAATCGGTTGGGTAAAGCTTGGCCATCCACAGCCTGCATCATATTTATCTAATGATGAAAATAATGGCTCCCCACTAATAACATCAACGTAAATTCCTTCATCTTCTAGATCGTGATATTCATTTTGAAATGGGGTCTCGGTCCCATTTTCTTGTGTGACATGGTACTGAATCGGTGATAGTTTTTCTTTTAATTCAGCTTTTGAAAACTTAGGTTTCCAATGGGTCTGAATAAAATCTTCACGTCCAGAACCTTTTTTGTATAATTGATAATGAAAGCGATTCTTTTTGTAATAATCCTGATGTTCTTCCTCTGCCGGATAGAAGGTTTGAGCAGGCAGAATTTTAGTCACAATGGGTTGTTTGAATTTTCCTGATTCAGCTAAAGCTTGTTTTGATTTTTCTGCAATCTGTTTCTGCTTATCATCATGGTAAAATATCGCTGTTTGATAAGATTGTCCTCGATCATTAAATTGACCACCAGGATCCGTGGGGTCAATTTGCTGCCAAAATAAGTCCACTAATTTCTCGTACGGAAAAACATTAGGATCATAATCGATTTGAACAGCTTCATAGTGTCCAGTCGTATTCTGACATACTTCTTCATAAGTAGGGTTTTCTTTATGCCCTCCAGTGTAACCTGAAATAATTGAGTTAATACCTGGCTGTTGGTCAAATGGTTCAATCATACACCAAAAACAACCGCCTGCAAATGTTGCGAGTGCTTGATTAGTTTGTGTCAACTTTAATCCCTCATTTTGATATTTGTATCTTTTATTGTAAGGTGTAGAACATGGATAATCAAATATAGAGCGTTGGTCCTTTATATTTTGGCTTCTCCTTATTATCGTCCATTGTTTCAATTTTAAACAGTGTATCATCTATATTATCTTTAGTTTTCTCATCTTCATGCACCTGAGTTTTAGAAACCTTGTTATCCTGTTCTTGCTCTTTAGTTTGATCTAAGCCAAGTATTTTATCAAGTTCATCAGTTGAATCGTTTTCGACATCAGCTTCATCAGTCTCATTATTAGTTTCCTCTTCTTCTGCTTCATTAAATTCTTTCATTAGGGCAAGCATATTCGGTAAATTTTTTATTAGCGGTCCGTATTCTTGAATTTTGGGAGCAACTGATTGAGTCATTTTTATTAGATTTTGAATTTGATCAAGTGTTTCTGTTAGATTTCCACTGACAGGATTTATTTTTTTCAATAAACCCATTAAACCTGTTTTGGGAGTTGCTTCTGCCAGCACCCCAGGATTTTGCATGGACTGAGTAACCTGCTGA
This sequence comes from Amphibacillus sp. Q70, assembly GCF_052055485.1. Lineage (GTDB taxonomy): Bacteria > Bacillota > Bacilli > Bacillales > Amphibacillaceae > Amphibacillus. The sequence goes on from NZ_CP197171.1 coordinate 3,162,385, forward strand.
TAGGGTGTCCACTGCATCATGTTTCCAGTAGGTTGAAAAGGCTGAAAAGAAAATCTGTTATTTAAATTTGGCGGCATTTGCTTCATTCTTACTCCCTCTCTTCATTTCTTCCCGTACAATAGTCTACGTCAAAAGAATAGAAGTGTGCGCAATAAATATTGAGCAATTATTTTTGATTATTTCCCGGGTAAGCGCAAGATCAACGATATTTAGACATTTATAAAGTAAGCGATGTCATTAATTGACGCTATGAAGCGAAATAAGTCGATAAAGACAAACTGTTTGCTTATCGCTCCATGTCAATTGATAAATTTCACCAAAACCAATCTGATCCGCTTTTTTATGGCGTTTTATTTCGATCATTTGCTCGATTGGAAATAATCGATAGCCATCCATTGTCATCTTAAAACAATTCGGTTGATTGGATATTCTTTCTTCTTTACCTTCGGTTACAAGTGCCCATTCAAGTGTTAATGGCATTGACATGTAAATAACCTCCCTATTCTTAATATAAATACTCGCTGACAACTTCCACATCTAACAACATTTTTGTCATAGTAGCAATATTGTCAGGTTAGTGTGTAACTGGTGATATATTTGAAAATAAAGGAAAAATAAAATTAATCTCTCACCCCACAGGGAGCCTCGGCTTGCTCTAGGGATTTTCAGCAAAATTGATATGAATTAGAAAAGTCTATCCACCACTAAATAATGAAGTTTCACTTTATCCAGCAGTCTGGCTTTCAATCGCTCTGAACAGACATTATAAATCCTTTTTACATTTAGGATTCAGTTTCTTAAATGAGTATTTATTTGTACTTTCATTATACAAAAACAAATGTTCGTTTAGCAAGCTGTTTTTATATAGTAACCTAAGTAGGATTTCTCACTCGGAAGAACAATAAAAAACCATTAATGATATGGAGTTCTAATATTTTTGATTGAGTAAAAAACTATAAGGAGTAATAGTTTATATTATATAATCATTATTTCCAATGACATAGGTAACTAATGAATAATATAGAATGTTATGGTACGATAATGGTAATTATATGTTTGGGAGGTATAAATATTTATGTTTGAAATGACAACCCAGAATTGGAATGATCTTGTTAACGGTGTTAACAATATAGCGGATAAAACTCAAAGTCAGCTCGTTCGAATCAGGGCTTATTTAAATGAACTAAATAGTACATTGACGACTACAAATATTATTTTAGCAATTATTGCCTCAGCCCTTATCGCCTTAGTTATTATTGAATTAATTAAATTCAAAAAGGTAAAATAGATGATAACCGACAAACAGATTCATCCTCATTGATCTTAATTGTTTTTTGTGTAATTACAATGTAATAAAACACTTGAGTTTCACACTTCGATAAATCTATAAATGATATTCGAAATATTAAAAAACCCGCATAAAGATTATTTTTTGTTATGATTAGAGTCCTCAATCAAATCTAAGCAAAAAGCCATATTTTTATGCGGGAAAAAACAAAAAGATAGAAAACGTATTTTAAGATTAATGTTTAAAAATGTTCATTCATTTGTATTGAAACTGTGCTGTTGATCCTTGTGGTGTTGCTGTAATTTCTAATTTGGCATGAATTTCTTCTTTCAATTGATTCACGTGTGAAATAATACCTAAGACACGACTGGATTGTTGTAATCCCTTTAATGTTTCGATGGCTTGTTCAAGGGAGACATCATCTAATGTACCGAAACCTTCATCGATGAATAGGGTATCTAGTTGTACACCACCTGCATGTGCCCGGACAACATCAGCCATTCCGAGAGCTAAACATAATGAAGCTTGGAATCCTTCGCCGCCCGATAATGTTTTTACAGATCGGACTTTTCCTGTGTGTTGATCATAAACTTCCAAATCAAGACCACTTTTGGCTCCATGTTTAGCAAGTTGATCACTTCTTAACAGTACATACCTGTGGTCACTTATTTTATCCAATCTTAAGTTAGCTTGTAGTAAAATTTCATCTAAGAATGCTGATAATACATAACGTTCAAATGATAATTTCAAATGATTATCTCCACTAGCCATATTTGCTAAAGCAGAAATATCACGAAAGTCTCGGTCTGCTTGATTAAATTCCTGATTTAATTGCGTAACTGTTTCTTGAATCTGTTGATGCTTTGCCTGCTTTTCTTTTAACTGTTCAATGAGACGAATCACATGCTCATAATCTTCTTGGACTTGTTCCAAGTCTTTTTGTAATAGTTGAAGATTTGGTTTTTCTTTATCTTTTAGGATTTCCTCTAATTGTTGGATTTGACTATCGACACGATTGAATTGGTCTTGATAATTGTTAAGCTGTTGCTCCATGTGTTGGCGTTCTTCTGCTGACCTCTTGGCTAACAAATAGGTATGCTGGTTCGTAAAGCCAATATGATTGAGCTGTTGTTCAAATGCGTGTTTGGCTTGATCAAAACTCTTTTTAAGTTGCATAGTAAATTGTTCTTGAGCATGGTGTGTTGCTGCTAGCGTATTTACTTTCTCAGTTAACTTATCAAACTCAGTTTCTTGATCAGAAAAGGTCGTAAACCATTGATCTAATTTACTTTGCTCGGTTTGTTGTTTTTCTTGCCATTGTTCAATGCTTAACTCAGTTTCTGGGCAATCTTTTAAGTATGAGTTCCTCTCACCCATTAATGTCGATAGCTCTTGATCATGTTGCTTTAATTCGTTAACTAGCCGTTCTTGTTCGTGTTCAAACTGTTGGAGTCGATCATACAGTGTTTTTTTCAATTGTCTTTTATCATTTAAGGCCGTTAGTTCTTTGTTTAATAAACGTAAATTCTCTTTATCCTTATCCCTGTCCTCTTGACTAGCTATGATGTTATCTTCAATTAATTGAAGATTTAGCTGGTCGGCACTTAATTCAAAGAATAAAGCCAATTCAGTCACTAACTGCTGTTGAGTTTGCCTTTTGGCTTTTATTTCAATGAATTGTTCTTGCCTTTCCCTCTGTGACTGTTCAAGTCCAGCAATCGCTTCAAGATATTTATCTTTATCCTGCTTTTTTGCTGGATCCTCTCTTTTATTAATCAACTCAGGGTGTTCTTTTGATCCACATACGGGACATGGATCACCAGCGACTAACCCCTGTGCAAGTAGGCTAGCTAAATGCTGTTGTTGTTCATTCTCATACGCTTTTAATCGATTCTTTTCCTCAATTAATTGTTGATTAATCTGCTGATAAGATCTATCTGTTTTTTCATAGTTTTCTTCAAGTGCCGTCAATTCATTGAAAGCTGTTTTAAGGCGCTCGATCTTATCCAATCTTTCCTCACTGGCTGTGACTTGTTGCTTTAAAGTGACAGCACGCTCTGTTAGAAGAAGTTGCTTCTCTAAAGCTTGATCAATGTCTTTTAGCTGATTTTTTACCTGTTCACTTTTTTCTCGTTGAGCGGTCAATTTCTCATTCAATTGCTTTTGCTCAATCTGCTTCTGGTCAATTAACTGTTTAATCTCGATTGCTTTTGCCCAGGATTCCCCTTGTTTTTGCAACTGATTAAGTGTGTGAAGTTCTGTTTGCTTTAATTGATAGTCTTGCTTTAATTCAATAAATAGCTTCTCTTTTTGCTTCAATAATTCTCTTTCATGTTTTAATTCGTTCGTTAAAACTTGAAGTTTACTCTCACCTTCTAGTGCTTCTTGTTCTCGTGTTTTAAGTTGTTCTTCATAAGCCTCAAGTTGTGCAGCTTTCTTAGCTTGTTCAAAATTAATTTTTAATTGGTCAATTTGTTCCTCTTGCTCAACCAATTGCTGTTTCTTTTCTTTTAATTGTTCCAGATTATTAAAGTCGCTAACCAGTTGCTCTGATTTGCGATATTGTGCTTGTGCTAGTGTATAGGCTTCTTTTTTCTTAAGATATTGCTCATTTTGCGCTTGATATTCTTGCTCCATTTGCTTCATTAGCAGTGTTAATGCGTCAGAGTGTTGCTCAATGGTCCAGTTTTCACGTGTTTCTTCATCTTGACTCCATTCCACTTGACTAAACTGATCGAATCTTTTTTGTTCAAGCTGTTTGAGAAGATCGAGTAGCTCTTTTGTTTGTTGTTGGAGTTGATGGGTTATGTTTTGATAAATGTGGGTTCGGAAAATTTTTTGTAAGATCTTTTCTCGTTCATGACTGTTCTCACTGATTAATTTTCTAAATTCCCCTTGCGGGATCATAATCATTTTCAAGAATTGTCCATAATCTAATCCAAGTAATGCTTCCACCGTTTCATTGACCTCTTTTACTTTACTATGGAGGAGCTTTTCTTGTTGATCAATGATTTGATACAAACTCGCAGTGGCAGGCTCTTCTATTACTCCTTCACCACGGCTTTTCGGTCGTGTTTGTTTGGGTTTCCGTTTGATTAAATAGATTGATTGATGCAATTCAAATTGCAAACTCACTTCAGTTGACTGATTTGTTGCAGCAAAATCACTTCGTAATGTATCGTGATCTCGATCACTGCCACTTGCTTTGCCGTATAAGGCGTAACAAATGGCATCAAATATCGTTGTTTTCCCTGCACCAGTTGGTCCTGTAATTAGAAAGATGGATTCATCACCTAATTGGCTAAAATCAATGACCTGTTTTTCTTTATAGGGACCAAACGCAGATAAAGTTAATGTTAAGACGCGCATTTTACTGTCCCCTTTCTTCTTTGGTTAATTGGTCAATAACCTGATTAACAATAGTTTTACGTTTATCAGATAACCTTTCATCGGTCATCTCTTGATAGAATGCTTCAAATAACTCAATTTCAGATAGTCGCTTTCTTTGTTTGACACGTTCTAATTGGTCAAGGCTTCGATCGGATTGTTTTAGTACTTTTTCTAAGCGTAGAATATTTGGGAATTTTTTGCGTAATTGACTAATTGGATCAAGCAATTGGCCATCATCTAATAAACGAATATGTAAATAATCTTCCGATGCTGGATAACGTGATGAGTTCAATAACTGATCAAAATATCCTTTGATCACTCGCATATCACGCTTGGGCTGCAAGGGAATTCGTTGATACTCAATCTCCCCCTTATCGTTTATATCAATGACTGTGATAGACTTCTTCTGGTTGGCCTCAGAGAATGAGTATTTTAACAGTGATCCGCTATATTGGATATGATCCGTTTTAATTTTTTGCGGTTGATGTAAATGACCGAGTGCGACATAATCAAAAGCGTTAAAGACATTAACATCAATATAGGGGCTCCCGCCGATCATTGAAAGTCGGTGCTCAGAGTCCGATTCCATACCTCCAGCTAAAAAGGCATGAGCGATGCATACATGGCGTTCCTTACGATTGATTGTTTCTGTAATCGAATCAATAACAGCTTCCATTGCCTCCTGATGGGAGTCTATTTGCTGTTCTGGAAAGATGTTCTGAACATCAGCGGGTTCAAAATATGGGATTAGATAAAAATGAACAGGTCCCGCTTCATCTGTAAACGTTAACTGTTCGATTGGTAGTTCAAATCTCGATTCAATATAAAGTTGCTGATTTCGAAACAATTGACTTCCGAATTGCAATCGATCTGGGCTGTCATGGTTACCAGAAATCACAAGGATCGGAATATCAAAGTTTTTAATTAAGCGAGTGAATGTTTGATCTAGCAGTTCCACCGCTTCTTTTGGCGGAATGGAACGATCATAAATATCCCCAGCGATAATGACAACATCAGGTGAATATTCTTTTATCAATTCGAAAAATTGTTCTAACACATAGGCCTGATCTTCAGTCATATGTACACCATTCACAATTTTACCCAAATGCCAATCAGCTGTATGTAAAATTCGCATTCGATCCCTCCTCCTTGTTCATTAATCTGTTATATTTTCAGAGAAAAAGTATACAGGCAAGTAAATGTCTTCACTGTGATTTCAAGCTAGACAGGCTAAAACCATTTAAGGGGAGAATTTATCTCCCACTTATTATCACAGATAACCGTCCGTAAAACTCGGGGCAACAATAGGTTTCGGTGGGACGAGTAACCGTACTAAGGAAAACTACGGAGCTTTACACCGCAAGAATAAGGGGTTTTCTTATTCTGAGTCCCAGGACGCGAAGACGTTAGCTTGTGTTCCTTAACAATCAGTGGGTATTAAGGGACACAGACTAAGTTCGCGACGTCCTGTAGGCCCAACTCCCACTGATTGAAGTTTCGTTTTATGATTGGTAATTTTAATTTCTAACTTCTAAGTAATCCTGCCATAATTGGTCAAATAAATAAATCGCATCGTTAAATGGAATATTCCACTCTAAATATTGACTGATTTCATCGTAGGATTGGCTGTGTTTAGGGAACTCATGATCATAGTACATCCAATCAGCCAGCTTTCGCTCATCAGTCGTCTTCTTTGCCCCACGATAGCGCATCATGTATTTATAAAAAGATGTCATAGCAACCTCCTCTACTTACGGTCATATTGAAGAAAATAATAGTCATAAGGATTCTCTTCATTTTTTATTCCTTTTTCCTTGGAGGTTAACCGCCATTTAGTCAAATCAATTTTGGGAAGATAGGTATCCCCTTCAAAAGTTTCATCAATATAGGTTATATAGAGACGATCTGCCACGGGTAAAAATAATTGATAAATCTCGGCTCCACCAATAACAACAATTTCTTCATCGGGACGCTTGTCAGCATAATCAAGCAGCTCCTGAATCTCATGAAAAACCTCACATCCCTCAGCCTGATAATCCTGGTTACGGGTAAGGATAAGATGGTGTCTGTTAGGTAATGGCTTGCCAAAAGATTCAAAAGTTTTCCTCCCCATAATAATTGTTTTGCCAGTTGTCATGGCTTTAAAATAACCTAAATCGTTGGGGATATTCCATGGCATCCAGTTGTCCTTTCCAATTAAGTAATTTTGATCATGAGCAAAAATCATTGAAATCATCTAATCCCCTCCTTAAACAGCAATTGGTGCTTTAATAGCTGGATGTGATTGATAGTTTTCAATTGATAAATCGGCCAGTTCAACATCAAAGATTGACGACAAATTCGGATTGATTTTTAATTCGGGTAAGGCGTAACTTGTTCTTGAAAGTTGTTCATTGACCTGATCGATGTGATTTTGGTAAATATGAGCATCACCTAATGTATGCACAAATTCACCAACCTCTAAACCACACTCAAAGGCAATTAAATGTGTCAATAGAGCGTAACTAGCAATGTTAAATGGTACGCCTAAAAAGATATCAGCACTTCTTTGATACAACTGACAAGATAGTTTTCCATCAGCAACATAAAATTGGAACAGAGCATGACATGGTGGTAATGCCATGTTAGAAGGAACATCTTCTGGATTCCAGGCAGTTACTAAGTGACGACGTGAATCAGGGTTTGTTTGGATTCCTTCAATAACCTCTTTTAATTGATCAATTGTTTCCCCAGTTGATGTCTTCCACTCACGCCACTGCTTGCCATACACTGGACCCAGCTCGCCATATTTTCTAGCAAAATCATCATCCTCGATAATTCGCTCTTTGAATTGTGCTATTTGTTTTTGATATTGTTCATTAAAAGTCACATCTGTTAAACTGCGATGACCAAAATTAGTCATATCTGGTCCTTTATATTCTTCACTCTCCACCCATTTTTTGAAAGCCCACTCATTCCAAATGTTATTGTTATTTTTTAATAAATATTGAATATTTGTATCACCACGAATGAACCAAATTAATTCTGTGGCAATAAGTTTAAAATTCACTTTTTTCGTTGTTAGCAAAGGAAAGCCTTCCTGTAAATTAAAGCGCATTTGGGCTCCAAAAATGGAGCGTGTTCCCGTACCTGTTCGATCCCCTTTTTTATTTCCTTGGTCCAATACTGCTTGGCATAAATCTAGGTACGCTTGTTCATTTTTTGACATCTATATTCCTCCCCCTAATAATCAAATACCTTAGTTTCATATTACAGAATTTTAACAATACGTTCAAGATTCATTTATTACAATTGTAGTGAATATAATTTATCGGAGATCAATTTTTTGTTAGCTTAATTTTAAAGGAGGCATTTAATTAATGGCTCAAAACATCATTAAGCAGTCAGTTGCTTATAGTTACATCTTTAGTCAACCCTTTGCCACATATATCGATGCCTATCCCATGCTACAAAATCAATGGCTGATTGAAGAAGGCGAGCACTTAATTGCTTATGGAGATCACAGCCCTGTTGTCCGAATCATTCAGCATAAACTTAATGATTTAAAGTATTTTGACGACACGATTGATGGTGAATATGGTTTGTTCACAGAGTATGCATTAAAGAAGTTCCAAGAGGACCATGCGATTGATGGAAATGGATCCTTGAATAAACAAACGATTGAAGCCATCATTGAAGTAGAACAAAACTATTACTTAAATCAACTAACAAGTATTGAAGAACCCCTATACTATGGTGATCAATCAGATCAGATTGTAGCATTACAACGCGCCTTATATTATTTAGGTTTCCTGGAAGATACTGTCGACGGTATTTTTGGACCTCTGACAGAAACAGCTTTATTGGATGCACAGCGAACATTTGGATTTGAAGAAACCCCAGCTGTTTCCGAAGAACTTGTTGAGACCATAACGACTGAATCGAAAATAGAAAAAGTAGACAGCGAACAAGATCAGTCAGAGAAAGAATCCAGCACTCAAGCCTCTGAACCCATAGCTGTTAAAAAAAATAATACAAATGCTCAAATGGAAAAGGTCATTGAAGCTGCCAAATCACAAACCGGCGTTCGCTATCAATGGGGTGGTGATACACCAACAGGGTTTGATTGCAGCGGGTTTGTTCAATATGCTTTTCAACAGCAAACGATCGCAATCCCCCGGACGGTTTCTGAAATCTGGCATCAAACCGTTCCTGTTGATCAACCATCTATTGGGGATTTAGTCTTCTTTGAAACCTATAAAACTGGTCCGTCACATATTGGCATTTATCTAGGTAATAACCAATTCATTCATGCTAGTGAATCAAAAGGGGTAACTACTTCCGAGCTAAGTGAACAATATTGGAATACAAGATATTTAGGAAGCCGTCGCATTCATCTTGATTAATCCAGATCATTTGCTTCATGCCATTCTTTTTTAAATTGAAGATAAAATTGTTTAAGTACTTGGTGTCGCTCGATTGCCAGTTCTTTAGCATAACGGGTATGAAGTAAATCTTTAAGCTTAAAGAGCTTGTTAGAGAAATGTTCTAAAGTAGAATGACCGTCTAAGCCATAGATAGGTTGACCTTTTATCGAACCATAACTAAACGCTCGTGCAATACCAATTGCTCCTAAGGCATCTAAACGATCAGCATCTTGAACTATTTTGCCAATTTGGGTTTTAGGTGTTTGACTTTTTCTGAAAGATACGGCTTCAATCGCTTGGAAAACAGATTGGCACTCTTCGATTGTTAAGCCAGCACGCTTCAACAATGCATGCAAATCTGCTTTACTGTTTGCTACATTTTCAACCAATTTATCGTCAATTAAATCATGAACCCAGCCTGCTATTTCACAGAGTTTTGGGTTCTCTTTTTCATCTATTGCTATTTTTTTGGCTAAGTGTGCAACTCGTTTCATGTGTTCAAAATCATGTCCACTTGTATCATTCAGAAAAGCATCTGAAACATAAGCTTTAATCAGATTGATTTGCTCAGTTGATTGATTCATTTTATCACACTCCGTTTATACAAAATTATGTTGGGTTGCTTGACCTTTTATGTTGAATAAGCTACCATTAAAGTAAGCAAAGAAGATGTCTAGGATCAATTTTATTAGCCTTAAGTGAAGTGGTGGAATAGGAAAGATCCTACCCTTGCTTAAGGTCTTTTTTATGTCATCTTGTTTGTATTTATCTTACACCAAACGGTGCGAATTTAGGAGGATTATGTACATGCAAAATGGTAGTGTCAAATGGTTTAATGCAGAAAAAGGATATGGTTTCATCCAGCTCGAAGAAGGAGATGATGTATTCGTACATTATTCTGCCATCCAAGAAGAAGGATTTAAAACACTGGAAGAAGGTCAAAAAGTTACCTTCGAAATTGTTGAAGGTGATCGTGGTCCTCAAGCTGCAAATGTCGTAAAAGAATAATGAGCTAAAACGGTGGCTTTTTTGTCACCGTTTTTTACACCTTAATATAAAATTATAACGGCTATTTGGGATGGGCGAGTAATCGCACTAAATAAGTGCTACTTTATTATTTACAATGTTAGCAAAACTTGGCTCCATCGCCAAGTCTTTAGGGTGAATGCCATCATTTTGCTTATACGATCGTCAATAAAATCTTTTATTTGTTTGATCGTATAAGAATAAATGTCTTTCTTATTCTGACGCCCAGTCCCAAAGCTGTTTATATGATGAAGTGAACATTTTAAAGTACTAAGTATAAGTAAAACTAGTGCTTTCAAAGGAGCTTTGACTTAAATCCCCACGTCCTATGGGAACGTCAAAGTCAACACATCTATGTGCCAGTGAGTGAAAGTAAGTTTTGCTAAAGGATCGTGTTAAACATGTTAGAAATTTATATAGATGGCGCTTCGGCTGGATATCCCGGACCAAGCGGGATTGGTTTTACAATTAAAAATGCCAAGATGCATTTAGAAGGCTATGCTTATATTGGTCTGAGCACAAACCATCAAGCAGAGTTTCAAGCACTCATTCATGTACTTGATTACTGCCAAACTCATTTCCCAAATGAAATACTATCCATTCGATCAGATTCAAAGCTTGTTGTTGATGTTATTGACAAAGGTTATTATAAGAAGGAACCTTTTCAGAGCTTACTTATAGAAGCTCAAACTAAAATGGACTCTTTTCCCTATTGTTTTATTAAATGGATTCCAGAACAGCATAATAAGCATGCCGACCGTTTAGCTCGACAAGCGATTCAAGCCAAAAGCCAATCTGTCAACAAATACCCTTCTGTTTAAGCACTTGGTTAACGTCTTTACGCGTCTTCACTTTAAATTCATTTAATACTTCTAATAGACTAATATAAAACGAACCATTAAAATAAAGCTGTAATTTTAAGGTGATTTCGAGTGCGACACAGGACAACCATTCATTAGAATTGGTATATTTTTTAGCAAAATAAATAAACCGAACTTGTTCATCGGTTAATTTAAACCCTTTATCCCATAAGTATTCTAAATAATCCGCCAGAGATTGATGGCTTTTCACAATCGATCCCCTACTTCCACTTTTCAATTTATCATTGGTTATCCATAGTATAGTATAAGATGCGGAAAAATGAAAGTGAAAGCAAACGCACGTTCTTAATATACTGATTAAAAGCGGTCTAATCTCAAGCAATGGTTGATCTTGGATTAGACAGCTTAGCTAATTGTTAAATTTGATAAATCTTTGAATATTTTTCAGTTAAATATTGAATTAAATAGTCTGGATTTAAGCCTTCTCCAGTTACTTGTTCAATCATTTCTAATGGTTTTTTCATTTTACCATGACGATGGATATGTTCTGTTAACCATGCTTTAATCGGTTCAAAATCACCCGAGCGAATCATATTATCTAAATTTATTTGTTCCTGAATCGTACCATACAATTGAGCTGCATACATATAGCCTAAGGCATAGGTAGGGAAATAACCGAAATCACCAGCTGCCCAATGAATGTCCTGTAACACACCTTCTCGATCATTTGCTGGTCGAACCCCAAGATAATCCTCCATTTTTTGATTCCAAGCTTCAGGTAAATCTTTAACTTTTAAATCACCATCAATTAAAGCTTTTTCTAACTCATAACGCATAATAATATGCAATGAATAGGTTAATTCATCTGCTTCTATCCTAATCATACTTGGTTTAACTTGATTAATCGCTTGATAAAATGTGTCGAAATCAATGGAATGAAAAGTTGCTGGTGCATATTTTTTAAACAATTCAAAATGACTTTGCCAAAACGATTGACTCCGTCCGATAAAATTTTCCCAAAATAAAGACTGTGATTCATGAATGCCCATTGATGTACCGCCTGCTAGAACAGTTTGATAAAGATCAGCATCAATGTTTTGTTCATAAAGCGCATGTCCACCTTCATGAATCGTTCCAAAAACAGCTGTTTTAAAATCTTGCTCATCATATCGTGTTGTAACACGAACATCATTAGGATTAATACCGGTCGCAAAAGGGTGGATTGTCTCATCTAATCGCCCAGCATCAAAGTCATAACCCATCTTGTCTAAGATAGCTAAAGAGAATCCTTCCTGGTCTTTTTTAGGAAAATGTTTTAGCAATCTATCTGCATCCACTTTAACTGAAGATTGATTGATTTTTTGGACCAGTTCGATTAATGCCGTTTTTAATTGTCCAAACACACGATCAAGTACAGCTGTCGTTAAACCCGGCTCATAATCATTTAATAATCCTTCATACTTATTATCTTGATATCCACGGTATACGGCGAACTTTTTATTGAAGGCAACGAGTTTTTCTAAATAAGGTTGCAAGATTGAAAAATCATTCTTTTCACGAGCTTCTTGCCAGACTGTTTCTGACTTAGAACTCATGGTAATAAACTCAACTAATTCTTCATTAGGAATTTTGTGATATTTCTGATATTCTTTTTCACATTCTTCAACTGCTTTTTCAATAACTGATGAGGTCTTTTCTGTTTTCAATTGATCAAGCAACTGTCTCATTTGATCTGACGTTTTCAATTGGTGTACCTTTTCAGATAATAAACCAATCGTTTCAGATCGTTGATCCATTCCTTTTTTAGGTATCTTGGTTCTTAGATCCCAATGAATTAATGCAATGGCTTCATTATAAGCCGTTAATTGTTTCATCAGGTCAATAAACTTTTGTTCAGCAGAAGTCATCTAGTTCAGTCCTTTTTAATATATTTACCAAAATATTGGTAGTAATCCACTTTAATAAAGCCATTAAATAATTTTCGCTTTTTCGTAGCTTTTGCACCATATAATTTTTCAAAATTCTCGTTAGATGTTAAAACATAGTTGCTCCAACTTGGATTCTGTCGCATAGTTTCACCAAGGTCACGATAGATTTGACTCACTTCTTCCTTATTATTTAAACGTTCACCATAAGGAGGATTTGTAATTAAATAACCATTATTCCTTTTGGGATAAAAATCTCGAGCATTCATCTGTTTCCAATTAATAAGTTCAGCTAAACCAGCCTCAATGGCATTCTGTTTCGCAATCTCAATGACTTTAGGATCAAGGTCAGAGCCGGTAATATCTAAGATTTGATCATAATTCGCTAATTGTTCTGCCTCTTCAAAAGCATTCTCCCAAAGCTGGTCATTTATTAACTCCCAACCTTCACTAGCAAATTCACGATTAAAGCCAGGAGCAATGTTTTGTCCAATTAAAGCAGCTTCAATTAAAATCGTTCCTGAACCACAAAATAGGTCGATTAAGGGAAAATCGGGTTTCCAATTGGTTAATTGAACAAGTGCAGCAGCTAACGTTTCTTTTAGCGGTGCCTCTCCTTGTCCGACACGATAGCCACGTTTATGTAGACCTACTCCTGAGGTATCAATCGTTAATGTTGCGATATCTTTCAATATAGCTACCTCAATTCGGTACACTGCCCCTGTCTCTGGCATCTGGATCGCAACCCCATGCTTTTGCTTTAATTTTTCAGCGACAGCTTTTTTAACAATTTTCTGACAATCTGGCACACTGAATAAAGTTGATTTAACTGATTTCCCGATCACAGGGAAGTTTCCTTCCTCCGGGATATATTGTTCCCAATCTAAAGCTTTTGTTCCTTCAAAAAGCCCATCAAAGCTTTTAGCTTCAAATTCACCAACAATGATCTTGATCCGATCTGCTGTTCTTAACCATAAATTACATCGTGGAATGGCGGCTAAGTCAGCTTCGAACATAACCTTACCATTTTCTACGATGACATCCTCATAACCTAATGCTCGCACTTCTTTAGCAACTACAGCCTCTAACCCCATTGCAGCAGTAGCTAGTAATTTAACTGTTTTTTTCATTATGTCACTTCTTCCATCTCAACATTTTAAATAAAATAAAAAACCTTCCAATGACTAGAATTGTCATCGGAAGGTTTACGTAAACATCATAGGACCAATGAATGTTTTATAAGCCATGTTCTGTGCTAACGTACTCATGCGGTGGTCAGCCTTGTACAATTAGTCGTAATCATCTATCTATCCATCACATCAGTGATGAATCCTTGTTTCGGTTCATTTCCCTATTCCAAGATGCCCCTACCATAATTTGGGTTGCTCACTCGTGGGGTTTACCTCGTTCCACCTAAATCGTTTCCAATTTAGCTACGTCACTGTGGCACTTTTATGGAAAGCAAACATATCTATAAATAGACTTAGTTATTTTTCCCGCCGTAAGTTGAGTATCAACTTCCTTGATTTATGAATTCATCAAGCACGAACACTACAAGCATCTCAGCTTGTGTGAGCATGGACTTTCCTCTATAAGCATTAAGTGCTTATAGCGATTACTAAAACATTCATTATTTATGATCTTTATAAACGCTACTAACAATTATAGCATATAATGAATCGCTAAACATCCGCCAATTGATACCAATTTTACTCGTCTGTATACTTTTTACCAAAAACCGCTTTTTCAAGATTGGATACACGCTTCAAAATATCATAATTAACTTGATGGTTTGATGGTGTTACTCTTGTTCTTGTCTGTTCTGTTCTTGATTTTAATGTGTCATTTTCTTTCGTTAATTGTTCAATCTGCTGAGTGAAGAATTCATAATCCTGAATAATTACATCCAGAAATTGATCCACTTCTTCTTGATTATAACCTCTCATGGCTGTCTTAAAATTTTTATCTAAAATATCTTTCACATTTAATTGGTTTTCTGTAGTCATCATTCTCACCTCATATTTAACAACCCTATTGTACATTTTTTCAAACTTTCTGCTAAATGTCAATTAAATTTATATTTAAGTTTAGTCAAAATTATTCCATTAAAATTTCAGTAAATATAGCGACAGGAATTAGGCTTTTTGTATTTTATTAATAAGCATTCGCTTTTATGCCTACAGCCGAAATAGGTTTTGTTTTTCATGAAAAAGTAACTTCAATGGTGTGAATCGAAGTCTCACTTGAGCAGTGATATTTGCAGATAAAGTTAATTGAGGATGTTCTCGTTAAAAGCCAATTTCTTTCCTAATCAATTTTACTAACATTCTTTTATCGCATTAGTAAATTAAGAATTTAAATCATTTGGCTGAATTTCGTTAATGACTTCATTTAAGTCAAAACTGGTTATATAGTCGATAAGGTAATCATTTACTTCACTATATGGTTTAGCTTGTTCTAAAAAATAGCTGACACTTCCTGGATACTCATCATCAACAAGAATCAAACAACAATCACTTTTTTCAATTAGCCACTGATTTTTAGCTGTAAATTGACCAGGTCCTTTATAGTCATCTTTATACAGCAAAGCATAGTAGTCAGCGGTATGTATAAGTCGTTGATATAATTGTTGATCAGCTTCTGCCCATTTTTTATCTTGATTATTAAAAGGAGGGATAATCGCATACTTAATGTCATAATCTTGTTTTAGCTCGTCCACTATTTCACAAGCCCATAATTCAATGCCTAATTGACCAGATGTAATAATCCATTCACCACCATTTTCGATAAAAGCAATGATCCTTTGTTTGAGTGCATATTTTATATAAGTTAATCGTTGGTCATTAGCTGATCTGACATTTAATTCATATGATTTATAACCCGTTACTGCCATAATTTTTCTCATTTATTATGTGACCTTTCATTATTAATATTATTTGTAACAAAAATATTTTCATTCGAGATAATGAGAATTGATTAAAAGAGCTGGTTGACTTACCCAGCTCTTTTCTTGGCTAATATCTACATTTACCCTTAAAGCAGCCACTATTACAATTATTGTTACCATTAAAGCCATTATGACCGTTAAAGCCATTGTTATTACCACTATTTGGCGGCCAAGTCTGCCCTCCATATACATTCGTTTGATTAACGTTTTGTTCCCACGATGTCGTCTGCGGGTAAAAATGTTTATTCTGGACAGTATGTTGATCCATAACTGTCGTGTGGATAGGGTGAACATAATTTACCTGACTATAACTACACGTATTGACACACTTGTGTTGTGGCGGGCAAACAATCGTTTTAACTGGTTGTTGACAAGATGGTTTATGTTTCCGCATTATAATCCCCTTTCTATACTTGATTCATAATAGCTTATGAACAAGTGACCAAGAGGTAGCGGGCTATTAGCCATATTATTGATATTTTAATGATAAAAACCCTTATTTAATTAATTTACATACATAATTAACGGCTTGTTGCAATTCCATATATCGTTTAGGCTTTACATCAATATAATAACTATGGAGTAATATAAGCTCAAAATTCTCCCGTGTTGACTCAATTTGTTGTGGATGGACAAGAAGTTCCCTTTTTTTTATAGCGGCTAAAGCTACTTTTTCCCATCTTTCACTCAGCTTAAATAAAGGCTCAGTTTCTTTTTTTACCATTTGGAAAAATTCAGGATCTTTGGGCTCCTTTGGTTGTTCCGTATTCAAAAATCTTTCCTTCAGACGAAGACTGGCTTGTTGTAATTCTACAGTTAACGCTTGTAACATTTTTATCGCACCTTTCATCATAACTTTATCATCATCCACCAGCTTCGTAAACTGTTAAATCCTTAAATGTAAACTTCAATTATCCCTAATCCATTTCTTTGTCATCATTTTATCAGTCTTAATCGGGAAAAAGAAATCAATCAATCTATGATTTCTCCTTTTCCCGAATAATTTTTGCTTTTTATTATTTTTTTCTTTAAGTATAATTAGCTGATCATGAAATTTTATAGCTGGATCAACACATTGTTTATGGTTGAAACAAATCAAATAATCGGTTTGCACTGTAAGCTTTTTTTCTATTTTAATCAATTGCGTATTTAACTGAAGAAGCTTATCTGCAAATTGGACAACATTTTTTTCATTAGACATAAAATCGGCTCCTTATTTAATATGATACATGTTTTATTATCTATTCAGATAAGATATTCCTGCACCGCTGACAAAACTAGTGTCATTCCAACAAAACTAGTTAAGATTCAACTGAAATAATTTAAGTAAAACACCACTTTTCTCTTATATAAATGACCAAAATTGTTCATAATGGTAAATGTAAACAAGATTACAAGTTTAATTTTGGACAAGAGTCTATCATTTTAGTTCTCAAAATGGGCCGTTTTCTGATATGATACTATTATGCAGGAGGAGATCTAAAATGAATTACCCAAATGGAAAAAGGCGAATGCTGAAACAAGTTAAAACAAAAGCTGAACGTCAGCAAACTTTTAGTAATCGTGGGATGACATTAGAAGAAGACATTAATCAAACCAACGACTATTACTTAACGCATCAGATTTGTGTGATTCATAAGAAACCCACACCTGTCCAAATTGTTAAAGTTGACTATCCAAAGCGAAGTGCTGCTGTTATTAAAGAGGGATATTTTAAACAAGCTTCAACGACGGATTATAATGGCGTCTATAAAGGTCGTTATCTTGACTTTGAAGCGAAAGAAACGAAAAATAAAACGTCTTTCCCTTTGCATAATTTTCATGAACATCAAATTGAACATATGAAATCTGTTGAAAAACAAGATGGCATTGTTTTTGTCATTATTCACTTTCGAACTCATGAAAAAACTTTTTTATTACCAGCAGTGAAACTTTTTCCGCTTTGGGATCGTCAATATACAAACGCAGGTAGAAAGTCAATTCCTTATCAATATATATTAGATGAAGGATTTGAAATCCCAACAAACTATCCTGCGATCATTGATTATATTAAAGTCATTGATCAAGTGTTTTTTACACATTAGGAAAAGATAAAATTTCAACGAAGCAGTCACTCATTGCAGTAGAAATTTTAAAATCCTAAGTATAAGAAAAATGAATACTTTCAAGCAAAAAAAGCGAAAGTGAGTTTTTCTAAGAATGGAGGAAGAGGCGTATGGCAGATGAAAGCCAATCGCGAGTCGCAAGACGAAAAGCAGAGAAAAAAACAAATAAAAATAAATCTTCAATATGGAAAAAAATTGGTCTAGCCATATTAGGCTTAATCGCTGTGGTCGCTATATCAGTAATCGCTGTATTTAGTTATTATATCTTCACAGCCCCTAGACTTGATCACTCTTTACTCGGTGATCCAGCCTCAACGAAAGTTTATGACATAGATGGCGAACTGTTTGCTGATCTCGGTCAAGAAAGACGAACAAAAGCAAGTTATCAGGATTTGCCAGATGTACTAGTTGATGCTGTTTTAGCTACTGAGGATGTCAGATTTTTCAAACACTCAGGCGTCGATGTCAGACGAAGTATAGGAGCAATTTTTGCTAACCTGTCAGGTGGATTTGGTGCAGAGGGTGGTAGTACCATCACTCAACAAGTTGTTAAAAGTTCTTTATTAACACCTGAAAAGACAATGAAACGAAAGGTTCAGGAGCAATGGTTAGCCTTGCAGTTAGATAGGTCTTATGAAAAAGAAGAAATATTAGAAATGTACTTAAATAAAATTTATTATGGTGGTGAATCACTTGGTGGCGCTTATGGTGTCGCAACTGCAGCTGAGATGTATTTCGGTGTCACTGATTTAGATGAATTAACCTTAGCACAAGCTGCTTTGTTGGCGGGGCTACCTCAACGTCCATCTGCCTATGATCCAACACACAGTCCTGAGCTTGCTCAGGAACGGATGAATACTGTTTTAAACTTAATGGTTCGTCATGAAAAGATTACACAAGAAGAAGCTGATGAGGCAGCAGCTGTAGATGTTGAAGACATGCTGAATATTGCAGAAAGGACAACGACACCTTATCAGGCCTTTATAGATCAAGTGAGAATAGAAGTTGAAGAGAAATTAGATGCTGATATCTATAATGATGGTTTGGAAATCTATACAACTTTAGATCCGAGCGCTCAAGAACATGTTGAATATGTATTATCTGATGAGAGTCCAATTGCTTATCCAGATGAAGAGCTTCAATCCGGAATCGCTGTTTTAGATACAAAAACGGGAGCCATTCAAGCAATTGGTGGCGGACGAAATCGCCAATCAGGTGGATTTAATATGGCAATTCAAGCTAAACGTCAACCAGGATCCGCTATTAAACCAATTCTCTCCTTTGGCCCAGCCATTGAATATTTAAACTGGTCAACGTATCAGCAAATAGAGAATAGTGGTCCATATGAGATGGCTGGAAGCAGCGCTGTTCGAAATTGGAACGGTGAATATCAAGGAAATGTTAGTGCTCGATATGCACTCCAACAATCGTTGAATGTCCCTACTTTACATGCATTGGAGGAAGTTGGGATTAGTCAAGCAACTACATTTGCTGAAGGAATTGGCGTCCCTATTCCTGAGGATGGCTTAAATATTCGTGATGGAATTGGTGGATCAAAATTAAGTATGTCCGCATTGGACATGGCAGGCGCCTACTCTGCATTTGGTAATGAAGGAATATACAACGAACCCTATGCTGTAACAAAAGTTGTCTTTGGTGATGGCCGTGAAGAGAACTTGAAATCAGAACCTGTAGCTGCAATGTCAGATGCAACTGCTTATATGGTTACAGATATGCTTAGAAGTGTTGTCGAAAGTGGTACAGGAAGCTCTGCAAATATCCCAGGTCTCCCAATGGTTGGTAAAACAGGAACAACAGATGATAATGTTGATGTATGGTTTTCTGGATATACAACGAATTATACAATTGCCGCCTGGACAGGATATGAAGATTCAACGCAGCCAGTTCCAGCAAATCACACGTCCATATCACGAGAGTTATTTAAAAATGTGATGACTGAAATATCGGCAGGAATTGAAACCGATGATTTTGAAATGCCAGATTCAGTTGTTCGTTCACCAGTTGAGCGAGGGTCCAATCCACCTCAACTGCCTAGTGATTATACACCAGATTCTCAGATCGTTGTAGAATTATTCAAACGTGGTCATGAACCACAGCAACAATCTGAACAATTTGATCAAATTGATCCTGTCACCAGCCTATCAGCAGAATATGATGAAGATGCCAATCAAATTGACATCAATTGGTCACATTCAAATGATCAGGACGTTAACTTTATCGTCAAATATGGTAAAGATGGTTCTACAGGTAACGAATCACAAACATCTGATACATCATTTACAATCAGTCAAGTCGATCGAGGTGATACCTATACAATTGAAGTCGTTGCTGTGAGTTCTGATGATGATGATTTAGCTAGTGAAGCTAAGCGAATTGAAATCAGGGTCCCTGAGGAAAATGATGATGATGAACCTGACGAAACGGATGAACCAGATGATCCTGTTGATGAACCAGATGAACCTGAAGATCCTGAGCCTGATCCTGACCCAGGGGATGGAGATGAGCCAGAACCACCAGAAGATGATAACGATGATGAAGATAATGGCAATGGTAATGGTAATGGTGATAATGGTGAAGATGAAAACAATGATAATGGTGATAATGAATCAGATGAAGAATAGTCTGTTGATGAGAATGAGAATAACAATTAATAATTAAACCATGATAAAAAAGAGCTGTTGCAAAATGTACATTTTATTTTGTGACAGCTCTTTTAATGTTCGCTAATCTTTTTTGCTATTGTACGTTTGGGCAATGCATAGAAGATAAGCTTTGCATTCGATCACGTAAAAACAGATCACTTAAATCATCAAGCAGTATAGATTTTAGAATAAAATTGAAGCAAAGCCATATAATTAAATCTATTTTAATAGTAGAAGAGTCATTTTGAACACCTCATATCAATGAAATGTCTTCACCGTGTTTATTTTCACCCCCCCCCCATGATTGATGCGAATATATTCAAGCCTTACGATTAGAGGGAGCTATTATTATTAATTTTATTGGGAAAGGTAAACTTTCTAATAGCATAAAAAAGCCGTTACACCATTTATTTTTTCATTGTGCAACAGCCCCTTTTTATGATTAGTTTTGGACGGAAGAAAGTCTCTATAATAGAATGACGACCACTAAATCAATTTCAAATAATGAGAGGAATTATACTGATGTCGAGCAGCAAAGTTTACTCAGCATTTGATTTTCCTTTTATTTGTAAACTAAAAGTTACCTATCTTTTGTGTGATCTATGGCTTCGAAGTCTTCGTTGTTCTAAAGGGAAGCAGACATTAGCGCAGGGAAAACACGAAGACACCTGCGAGAAAAGCGTAGTCGAAGAGCCACTTGGTAAAGTGACTCTCTAGCTAAGATCACACCCGCGGTAAGCGAGGTGTTTCCCGAAGCGATTGTATAGATCGAACAATATGAGTCATCTCAAATCACATCGAGGTGACTTGACATAGAAAAGAAAAGTTTATGCAACGCTATTGATATTAAAAGATTTATTTATTTTTTCAAAATTATTCAGCTGATTTCTTTCGTTGTTTAAGAATAGCTAGTTTAGCAGCTAGCTTTGCTAATTCATCATATAATGCATCAAGTTGGATAAATGCATGGTATTGTTCTAAGTTCGATTTCACATAATCCAGCCGCTCGTGGCAATTGATTGGCTTATCGGTTAAAAGATTAATTTCCTCAAGTGACTTGTCCTTACTCCATTCTTGATCATTTAAGCGAAACAGTCTGTCAAGAAATAAATCACTTTGTTCAGCCATGATTGCTTTAGTCTCTTGATAGCGCCTTGCTTGATAAAGTTCAGCCAAGTATTTTGCCTGTTCTTTCCAATCGTCGAGCCAATTATAATTATCTTGATTCATTTTATCAATCTCTCTCTTTGTTTCATGATTTTCTTTCCCTCACGACAAAGTTCTAATAAATCACAAGCCTCACAATTTGGGGTTCTTGCCTTGCAGTGATAGCGCCCAAAAAAGATCAATCGATGATGAGTGGCACTCCACTCCTCTACTGGCACTTTTTGCATCAATGTCTTTTCTACTTCTAAAGGGCTATCTTTCCATCTACAAATCCCCAATCGTTTAGTGACACGTTCAACATGAGTATCAACAGCAATTGCCGGCTCACCAAATGCAACTGATAAGACGACATTGGCTGTTTTTCGCCCTACTCCAGCTAATGATTCAAGCTCTTCTCTTGTCCGAGGAACCTCTCCATCAAATTGTTCAAGTAAAGATCTCGATAATTTTTGAATATTCTTAGCCTTATTTCGATATAGACCAATTGATTTAATATCCTGTTGTAATTCTTCTAGAGACACAGTGAGATAATCATTTGGCGTTTTATATTTTTTAAATAACTCCTTTGTTACTTTGTTAACATGTTGATCAGTAGCCTGTGCTGATAACACAACAGCAATAAGAAGTTCAAATGAATTCTTATGATTTAATTCCGCTTCAGCATTTGGGAACATTTCAGTCATTACATCTAAACAATAACGAATTTGTTTTTTATTCAGCATACTATCTCTCCTTCACAAAATTAACCAGAACACACTTCTTTTGCTCATTCATTTTCCTCTAACCAATTATAATAAACAGAATCATCTCGTTTCGTTTTTGATTGAGTTGGATTGGATTTTTGAGCATGAAATGTTTTTGTTTGTTGTCTTGCCTGTTCAACGGTATGAATTCCTTTTCTTTTCCACTCACGCAATATTCGATCAATATATCTAAAGTTCAACTTACTCATCAGCACTGTTTCTCGAAGGGCTGCCTTAATTAAAACGGGTTCTATTTTTTCTTCATCAAGCCAAACATTAATCATTTCAATTTCGAATGGAGATAAAGCTCGACCAAATTCTTGTTCAAATAAAACAAAAATATTCATCATATTATCATTAAATTGGTTATTTGGGTTTTTGGTTGGTTTATCCTGATATAGTTTTTTCCATAGGGGTTCTAGTGAATAACGCTCATTAACAATCCCATTTTCACTTTGTAATTCAATAATTGTTAATAAATCTTTTTGAATCAATTGCCTTAATAGCTGACTACATTTTTGCTCATCGATAGCCATTAATTCTGCTATTTTTAAAGGGGGTGGGAAAAAGATTTCTTCTTGAATAAAGCGGTGGATATGTAAAATGACTACAAGCTCCTGTTCATCAATACCTAGCTGCTTGTAATCACTAAATAACTTTTTGGAGATCATCATTTGATCAGAAAAAATGGTTTGATACAATTCTTGCATTTTCTTCACCTCTTCCTCCTATCATATCACATTTTTCAACAATAATTGATTAGAAAAACTTTTATTCGCTCATCTTTTAGTAAAGTAACCCTACAGATAAATGCATGAATTACTTTAAAGATATGCTCATTGGTCACGTTGTTAGAAAGCAAATTATTTTGCTGAAGTGCTGATCAAATTTGCATGTCAAATAAATAATCCGAACTGATTTTTTAAAAATCGTTCGGATTATTTACTGGTCAATCTTTTTTTGTATCAAGATCTTTCGTTATCAATGGCTTATGGATAAAGACGATTGAGTAAACGTGGGAATGGAATTGTTTCACGAACATGTTCAACACCTGAGAACCAGGCAACTGTTCGCTCTAGGCCTAAACCAAATCCAGAGTGTGGGACACTTCCATATTTGCGTAATTCTAAATACCATTTGTAAGCATCACCGGATAATTTGTGTTCATCATAGCGTTCTTTCATTAACTCAAAGTCATCAATTCGCTGTGAACCACCGACAATTTCACCATAACCTTCTGGTGCAATTAAATCTGCACATAAAACAACATCAGATCGTTCAGGATCTGGTTTCATATAAAAAGCTTTAATTTCTGCAGGATAGTGCGTAATAAACACAGGTTTATCAAAGTTCTCAGCTATTGCCGTTTCATGCGGCGCTCCGAAATCTTCTCCCCACTCAATATCATCAAAACCTTTTTCTTTTAAGAGCTCAACTGCCTGATCATAAGTGATTCTTGGAAATGGCGCTTGAATATTTTTTAATTTATCTACATCACGGTTAAGTGTATTTAATTCAAGCTGACAATGTTTCAATACGGATTCAGCTAAATAGCTGACATAATTTTCTTGAATCTTTAAACTTTCTTCATGATCAACGAATGCCATCTCTGGTTCCATCATCCAAAATTCAATCAGATGTCGACGGGTTTTTGATTTTTCAGCACGGAAAGTCGGTCCAAATGAAAAGACTTTACCAAATGCCATTGCAGCTGCCTCCATATATAGTTGTCCACTTTGAGATAAATAAGCTTCCTGATCAAAATATTCAGTATGAAAGAGCTCAGTCGTACCTTCTGCAGATGTTGCCGTTAAAATAGGTGGATCAATTTTAATAAACCCATTGTCATTAAAAAATTGATAGGTTGCTCGAATAATTTCATTACGAATTTTCATAATCGCATGTTGTCGCTTCGAGCGGAGCCATAAATGGCGATGATCCATTAAAAATTCAGTCCCATGTTCTTTCGGTGTAATGGGGAAATCAACCGCTTCATGAATGACTTCAATCTGTTTAACTTGCATTTCAAAGCCAAAAGGAGATCGTGTATCTTCGACGATCGTCCCCGTGACAAAAACGGATGTTTCTTGTGTTAAGCTCTTTGCTGTTGTGAAGACCTCTTCAGCAACATCAGCTTTCACAACAACCCCTTGAATAAATCCTGTCCCATCTCGGAGTTGCAGAAAAGCAATTTTTCCACTTGATCTTTTGTTCGCTAACCATGCACCTATTGTAACTTCTTGATTTAAATAATCGTTAACTTTATTAATTGTTGTCTTCACTCATTCGTCCTCCAAAACTGTCTCTTTTATCGCAGTGATTTGCTGAAATATTCCTCTATATTTGTTGGTGTCTTTTAATAAATCGTTCAATCCGTTTAATTGCTTCTTCTAATTGATCTAAACTAGTCGCATAAGATAATCTAACATGATTAGGAGCTCCAAAACCTGTCCCAGGGATTAAGGCAACTTTTTCCTCTTCAAGAATGGCCGTTACCCACTCTTCAACCGAAGTAAAGCCAGTTCGTTCCATAGCTTCTGTCACATTTGGGAATAAATAAAAAGCCCCTTGTGGTTTGATACATGAAACACCAGGTAATTGATTAATTAACTGATAGACAGTATCTAATCTTGATTTAAAGGCCACTTTCATCCGCTCAATTTCATCTCCGTTTGATTGATAGGCTGCTAATGCGGCGTATTGAGAAATCGTCGTCGGATTAGAAGTTGAGTGAGATGCTAAGTTAGTCATCGCTTTAATAATTGTTTTTCTACCACAAGCATAACCAATTCTCCAGCCTGTCATAGCATAAGATTTTGATACACCATTAATGACAATCGTTTGCTTTTTTAATGGCTCTGATAACTGAGCAATGGAAACATGCTGTTGATCGGAGTAGATTAATTTCTCATAAATTTCATCTGAAATAATCATCAAATTGTGTTTCAGACATACCTCTCCGATTGCTCGTAATTCTTCTTCTGTATACATCATTCCGGTTGGATTGTTCGGTGAATTAATGATGATTGCTTTTGTTTTTTCAGTTATCGCTTCCTCAACTTGCTCAGCTGACAATTTAAAATCGTTTGCTTCTTCCCCTTGAACAAAAACGGGTTCACCTTCAGCTAATTTAATTTGTTCAGGGTAACTTACCCAATAAGGGGTTGGAACAATAACTTGGTCACCTTTATTTAAGATAACTTGAAATAATGTAAATAGAGCATGTTTTGCTCCTGTCGTGATAATAATCTGATCTGACTGATACGTTAATTGATGATCACGGTTCATTTTGCTTGCTATTGCTTCCCTTAACTCAACAATACCACCAGACGGAGTATATCTCGTTAAGCCAGTTTTCATTGCTTTTTCAGCTGCTTGAATAATAAAATCTGGTGTATTAAAATCTGGTTCTCCCGCGCCTAAACCGATGACATCGTGTCCTGACTTTTTCAGCGCTTTTGCCTTTGCTGTTATTGCCAGCGTTGAAGACGGCGTTAATGTTTGCACTCGATTTGCTAATTGCATGTCATCACCTTTTCTTATTTTGATTTATTTGCAAATGAAATTCCACTATCATACTCACCATTGTCTAATCGATAATAGTCATAGCTGAGACGTCCATTTTGATCAAGGTAAACAATTTCCATTAATGGCGTTCCATTACGTATCCCATACTGGGTTTGATATTTCTTTTGATAAGAGGTTTGTTCCTCCCAATTGTCAATGATTTGGGCTTCAGTTACCCATTCACCTTTCGAGAAAACGATTAAATCTGCCTCTTGATCTGATTGATTAACAAAGATCATAACATCTTCCTGATCAGTCGTTTGCCCTTCCACCACATGAAAATAATCTGTTCCATGGTAACGGGAAATCTGGTCAATGGTTGATAACTCTAGTTCTTGGTTTACTCGCTGTTCTGTCCCTGTGAAATCAGTTACTTTTCCATTTGAAATATTTTGATATAAGTAAATTGAATAAGCAATAAAACTTATAATCATTAGAATAATAAGACTAAGAATAATTTTAAGCCTATTTGTTTTCATTGACTGTGACCAATTTGTTTTCATAAGTCCTCGATGGAAGCTAAATCAATGGATAGGAAATTAACCTCAATAGGATGTTTAGCTAAATACTGATTTAAACAAAATACTAATTTAAATGAACGTTGTGTATCTCTCATCATATCCCAGCCTTTTTAATATTATTGAATGGATAAAAAAATAACTAATCTTGTCAGTCTGTATACATTATAACAGTTTTTAAATTTAAAACATTATTTGACACGAAGATTTTCTTATTCTATCGGAAAAAATTAAGTATTATCGATAGTTATAGAAGTGTCGTTATACTCTGAGTACCAGCAGTGCTTCACCATCTGCCAGGTCTTAAAAATGAACTCTTCCATCTTTATTGGAAAAAGGATAATCGCATGGGCAACAAAAAATAAGTTGTCTTTCATCGGCTAATCTTTATCTATTTATGATGGGCTAAACACTTCTTGACATACTAAAGCCAATTACTTGCAATCTCCAACAATTCATTTGTTCTTCGATAGAAAACAGGAACATTAGGAATCGAATTGATAAAAGCTTGACCATAGCTTTTAGTCATGATTCGATCATCACAAACAAGAATGATGCCACGATCAGTTTGTGAACGAATTAAACGACCAAAACCTTGTTTAAATCGAATCACTGCGTTAGGTAACGAAAGCGATGAAAATGGATGTTGTCCATGGCGTTTCATTAAATCATGCTTTTGTTTAATAACAGGATGATTAGGTGAGTCAAATGGTAAGCGTACCATCACAACGCATGACAGATCACTACCAGGGATGTCTAACCCTTCCCAAAAAGCATTGGTCCCTAATAAAATCGATCGATTAAAACTTTGGAAATTCTTTTTTAATCGTTCATGGCTACCACTCGAAATCCCTTGCGCAATAAGGACATACTCATCATTAAATAATTCTCGTAATAAATAATAAGCCTTTCGCAACAAATCATATGAGTTAAACAAAATTAACATACGCCCATTTGTCACATCTGCTAAGGTGAAAATAGCTTCACAAGTTGCCTCGATAAAGGGACCTAAGTCATCATATCTGGCAATTGGAAAGTCATTTGGGATTAACAATTTAACTTGATCTTGAAATTCATAGGGAGATGGGATACTCTGTTCAATCATTTCTTTATCAGCCATGCCGATTTGCCCTTTAAAAAACTCAAATTGTCCAGAAACAGATAGCGATGCACTAGTCAGGACAACACTATTCAATCGATCAAATATATGCTCCTTCAAATATCGGTCGGTATTCATCGGCTGTTGATATAAATAAACAACATTTTGCCCCCCTGAATAGTCAATTTCAATCCATTTAACTTTCATGTCACTTGAATCATGATTAAAATAATCCTTTAAGATCAATTTCATCTCATTAAGTTCTTGAATAAAATATGTTTTTCTCGTTTGATCGTAAGCTTCAAGTGTGATTTGACCTAACAAATTGATTAAATCATGGAAAGTAAATTGTAAACGCTCAGCCATTTCGATCACGATTAACCATTCAGAATGATCCTCGTTATCAATCAGATGTTGGTACCTGCCACGATCATTTTTACTGGTGGCTTTATCACGTCGCTTATCAACTAGATGATAAATATATCGATAAAACAAATCGTTCTCTTCTAATGAGAAAGTAATGAATTGCTGTAATTTTTCTTTGATTTCATTATTGTCTAGTGACAGCTGTTCAATAAATTGTCGAACCGCTTTAAGTTTTTTATGACAAGATAAATAATCTAATTGTAAACCAAACCGATCAGCAATTACCTGTTCTAAGTGATGTGCTTCATCAATAATCATTTTAGCATCTTTCTTGATTAATCCCTGCTCTCTAAGCATTGAATCGGCTAATAATGAATGATTGATAATGAGTAAGTCAGCCTGCTCAGCTCGTTGCTTCGCAGTTTGATAATAAATATTTTCCTGTCCATTTTGTTTGGAGGAAACTTGATGTTCATTATTTGCTGACACCCGTTTAAAAAAGCGATAGCCACTTGAAGGCAATTGTACTTCATCGACATCACCCGTATTGGTTTCTGTTAACCAAACCGTTAAAATAGCTTTAGTCAAGACTTGATCATAATTCTGACTTTGATCATGTAATGCTTGGCTAAATAAGGCTAAGTTTAAATAGTGCTGTTTTCCTTTTAAAACTGCCACTTGACATGCAAAAGGCAAGGCTTGCTTTAACTGCAGCCAATCATGGTTAAGCAGTTGTTTCTGCAATTGAATTAAATATGTACTAATAATTACTTTCTCATCGTGATGAATGGCATGATAACAAGCAGCAATAAGGTAAGCTAAGGTTTTCCCAGTCCCTGTTCCAGCTTCTATAATGGCATGCTGATTACTTTGAAATGCATGATAGATATATTCTGACATTTCCCTTTGACCCGGTCTATCTTCAAATGAAGGAAAAGTCTTTTTTAACAGCGTATTTTCAGAAAATAATTGATCTAATAAGTCACCAAAGGAACGAGTTGTTTTTTCCTTCTTGTATTCTTCCCTTTCTACCGGTTTGTAAGCAAGATGATAAGCATAATTAAATCTCTTATTCAAATCATCGTTTTCTTTAGTTTTTTCTTTTTGGCTTATTAAAATCGAATTTAAATTACTTTTCAAATCAGGCGCTAAGCGAATGAGTTGTTCCAATGTCGTTAATGGCAAGCTATCCAATCTATGGCGTAAATAATCTAATAATTTTGTAGTCACATAAGCATCAGATAACGCGCGGTGGGGAGCATCATGGTTTAGATCGAGCCATTCTGATAAATGAGCAAGTTTAAAGCTAGGTGCCTGTGGCAATAAGATTCTACTTAATTCAACTGTGTCAATAACAGGCTGTATGATCGGTGATAATCCGGCACGTTTTAATTCATAGTTTAGAAAACCAAGATCGAAAGGAACATTATGTGCGACAAAATAAACTTGATCAAAAAATGAATAAATTTGACTGGCTACCTCAGCAAACACAGGTTGATCAGCTACCATTTCATTTGTTATCCCGGTTAAATAACTAATAAATCTTGATATATGTTGTTCAGGATTTATCAGTTGATTGTATTGGTGAATGATTTGGCCTTCTTGATAAATAACGATGGCAATCTCAATAATTCGGTCACCCTTATTTGCTGAATTTCCTGTTGTTTCTAAGTCAACGATGGCAAATTTGTTCATTCAATCAGCTCCATCTTTCATTTTAAAAAATCATCATCGGCAATTACATAATCAGATAGGTAATGTTTTCGAAGGTCATCATCACCTATCCGATCGAGTTATTCACCTGTTGTTAACGGTAATTCTTGATCAATCATTTTTATGATTTGATTATATTCATTCATCAACGCAACTTTAGGTTTGAAAGTTTCTAATTCATCATTCGTAAGCATAGCATAGGAAATAATGATGATCACATCATCGACTTGAACAAGTCGTGCGGCTGCACCGTTTAAACAGATGACCCCACTCCCTCGTTCTCCTGAAATAACATACGTTTCAAATCGTGCACCATTATGATTATTAACAATTTGCACTTTCTCGTGTGGTAAAATGTCAACGGCATCCATTATCTCTTGATCAATGGTAATACTGCCAACATAATTCAAATTCGCTTCACTTACTCTCGCTTTGTGAATTTTAGCTTTCATCATGGTCCGAAGCATGTTCTTACCCCTTATCACTAATTTCTTTTTATTTAACTCTCACAAACAGATTACCTAGTGAAAGTCTAGCTCCTTCAGACAAACCGATTTTATGACTGACAAGCTTACGATTTCACAGTCAAAATATGATTGTCTATTAAGCGGGTTTTTTTAAATTGGACAGCAAGTGCAATAATAATTTGCTGATGAATCGTTTCTATTTCGGTTAAGTTTGGAAAAGATAAAAGCTCAATATAATCTATTCTTCCTGATACTTTTTTATTTAAATAGGTTTTGACCTCTTCCACTATTTTAACAGGACGCTTTTCACCGTCAATGATTTTTTGTTCAGCAAGCTTTAGTGCCTGATATAGATGACTGGCTTCTTTTCTTTCAGAATCAGATAAATTAACGTTTCGACTACTTTTGGCAAGTCCATCAGGCTCTCTCACCGTTGGTACCATTCTTAATTGAACAGGAAAATTTAACTCTGTTATTAATAAATCAACAATAGCCATTTGCTGAGCATCCTTCATTCCAAAATAACTATAATCTGGTTGGATCAAATGAAAAAGTTTGGTCAAAACAGTTAGAACACCTTGGAAATGTCCGGGGCGGGTCCGATCACACAAGACACCTACTCGTTTATTGATCGACATTGTGATACCCATCGGTGACGGGTACATCTCTTTGACATCTGGGATAAAGACAAGATCCACACCATGCTCTTTGGCTAATGATCGATCTTTTTCCTCATCACGCGGATATTGATCGAAGTCTTCATTTTCTCCAAATTGAAGCGGATTAACAAAAATACTTAGTACGACGATATCTGCTTCTTTGCGTGCTTCCTTCACTAAAGCCAGATGGCCATCATGTAAATAACCCATCGTCGGAACATAGCCGATTGATTTTCCTGCTTGTTTAAGGTACTTCATTTTAGTTTGTATTCCAGTAACCGTTCGAATAATTTCCATCCTAATCACCTAAATAAGTGGGCAGTTTAGTTTCTGGATCAATTGCATAGGTATGCTTATCTTCAGGGAATTTCCGTTGCTTGACATCATTGATATAATCACTAATCGCTTGTATATTCGTCTGATTCATATTGGCATAAGTTTTCACAAAACGTGGAAAACGATCAACACCATATTGTAACAGGTCATGGTAAACCAATACTTGCCCATCACAATTAACTCCAGCACCAATCCCGATTGTTGGGATACTTAACCTACTCGTAATAACTGCAGCTAATTCTTTCGGTATCCCCTCTAAAACACAAGCGATCGCTCCACTTTTTTCAATCGCTTTAGCTTCCTTAATTAGCCGTTCAGCATTAGCTTGATCTTTTCCTTGAACTTTAAAGCCGCCAAAAACATTGACTGATTGTGGTGTTAAACCGATATGGGCAACAACAGGAATTCCTGCATTCGTAAGCTTCTCAATAATTACTAAAATATCTTCAGAGCCACCTTCAATTTTTAGTGCTTGTGCTCCGGTCTCCTGATAAATTTGTTTAGCATTTATTAAGGTATCTTGTAAAGAAATATGATAAGACATAAAAGGCATGTCCACGACAGTAAAGGTGTTTGGCGCCCCCCGGCGAACAGCTTTACCATGATGGATCATATCTTCTAGGGTTACTTTTATTGTTGAATCATAACCAAGCACAACCATCCCTAAAGAGTCACCAACTAAGATCATATCAATACCAGCTTTTTCAGCCATTTTTGCAGCTGGATAATCATAAGCTGTAATCATTGTTATTCTATCCTCAGCTTGTTTCATTTTAAGAAAATCTAATTTAGCTTTCATTATTCTCAACCCCCTCAAACCATTTAATTTCAGCCGAATAAAGATTCTGTTTTTGTTGCTGTTCATCTTCAATGATCAATGAGCCATCATTAGCAATACCGTGTAAAATACCCCGGTTTTCTTCCCCATTGATGGTGTAATGAATCAAATCACCCAGACGATAAGCGTAATGTAACCATTGTTTTCTGATTGGCTCAAACCCATTTAATAAATAGTCATGATAAATCGTTTCAAAATGAGTTAAAATCGCTTGAATGATCACTTGTTTATGATACGTTTTCTCTGTCTCAATCAGTAGAGAGGTTGCCATATGCTTTATTTGATGATCAAGATCATTTGAGGTTTGATTAACATTTAAACCAATCCCAATGACTACGTAATGAATTTCATCATGCTCTGCTTGCATTTCTGTCAAAATGCCAGCGATCTTTTTATCACCAATTAAAATGTCATTTGGCCATTTAATCATTGGCTTGAGTTCTGTCGCTGATTCCATTGCTTGAACGACAGCAATCGCCGTTAGCAATGTCAGCTGAGGTGCTTTTGCTGGAACCATCTTCGGATGAAGCACAAAACTAAGCCAAACACCGCCAGAATGGTTAGAGTACCATCTATGCTGGCGTCTCCCCTTACCTGTTGTTTGCTTATCAGCAACAACAACAAGACCTTCTTCTGCTCCTTTTTGAGCTTTTTCCATCGCTAGACGTTGAGTTGAATCAAGCACAGGGTAATGCTCTAATGACTTGCCAAGCCATTTAGTATCCAATCCCCAATAGAGCGTATTTTCACTGACTTTATCTGGTTGGACCAATAATCGATAGCCTTTATTTTGAATGGCTTCAAATTTATAACCATCTTCCTCTAACTGTTTGATCTGCTTCCAGACAGCTGTTCTTGATATTTTTAATTGGCTGGACAGCCATTGCCCTGAAACAAAATTTTCCGATTGGTTTGAAAGCAATGAGATTAGTTTTTCTCGGGTGGATGACATGATAGAATCCACTCCTTTATTTGATGGTAGTCATTATTCAGTTTATTTTCAATAATATTTCGTTCAATATCTTGTAGATAAAATCTAATCCATTCACCTTTTGGTCGATTCGGGTAGAATGCTAAAAGATCACGACCATTAAATGCAATTTCTTTCCGATTTTTAATTGGCAATTGTCGCTGAATTTTACTGATTTCCTTTTTAGTAATGGTGTAGTTTAAAATTTGATCAACTAATTGAATAAAGCTATGGATTAATGTTTCTGGCAGTTGATAGACTAGCCAATGTGTTAAGCCCTCTTTTTCATATAAATCAATTAGTTCAATCAATAATTCACCTTTTCTAAGTTCTTTATTAGCTAAACGATAGGCTTTACACCATTGATTAATCGTAGTTGGACTGTCAGTACTTAAATATAAATAACAAAAAACATCAATTATATGTTCAAATGGTTTTTTGATCAATAATAGTGGAACAGCTGCTTGCTTATGGTCTTTAAAAATCGGTAAATAACGTAACAATTGAGCTTTATTGATATATTCAACTGCCATTTGAACAGCTTGACCGCTAAAGAGTTTTTCTAATTCAATTGTCACACGCTCGATTGACAACTTTTCAATTAATTCTACATTTGCTTTGATATCCTGCCAAGTCAGATGATCAAGTACAAAATTCAATTGACTGACAAATCGAATCGCACGAAGGATTCTCAGAGGGTCTTCTGTAAAACGTTGAACAGGATGACCAACAGCTCGTATCAATCGATTGTTTAAATCAACTTGTCCGTCAAACGGATCGACGAATAAGCCTTCCTTTGTCATAGCAATGGCATTAATGGTAAAATCTCGCCTTGATAAATCTGTATCAATCGAATCCACAAATTTAACTTGATCAGGGTGACGAAAATCAGAATATCCTTCCTCAGAGCGAAAAGTTGTCACTTCAAATGATACTTTGGAATAACGAACAATAACAGTGCCATGTTCAATGCCAACGGGAATCACTTGATCAAACATCATTTGAATCTCTTTGGGCGTTGCTGAAGTAGCAATATCAATATCATTAATCGGTTGCTTTAATAAATGATCTCGAACGGCCCCACCAACGATATAGGCTTGGAAACCAGCTTGCTGAATCAAATCAATCACTTCAAAGGCTAACTTAAAATTATGTTTACTCATTTTTGTTCTTGTTTTCTTGAATAAGTTCTCGCCAACCAAAAAAACCAGCTTGTAATGCTCGAATCATAACCTCCGCACCAGCTAAATTAGTCACTAGAGGGATTTGATAAACATCACATAGACGCATTAAAGCACTAATATCAGGTTCATGTGGCTGAGCGGTTAATGGATCTCTAAAGAAAATCACAAGATCCATCTGATCTTCAGCAATTTTCGCACCAATTTGTTGATCACCGCCGTGTGGACCAGATTGAAAACGTTGAACGGATAAACCAGTCGCTTCCGATATTCTTTTACCTGTCGTTCCTGTTGCAAACAATTCATGTTGACTTAAAATATGCTGGTACGAGGTAGCAAATTGAATAATCGCTTCCTTTTTTTTATCATGAGCAATGAGTGAAATTTTCATTAACCTACAGCTCCCTTTTCAAATAATGACAATTCATTTTAGAGATTGTTCAAAAAACTGATAGTTCGGTAAAATGACAGATC
Source organism: Amphibacillus sp. Q70 (assembly GCF_052055485.1). Lineage (GTDB taxonomy): Bacteria > Bacillota > Bacilli > Bacillales > Amphibacillaceae > Amphibacillus. The sequence continues at coordinate 3,197,054 of NZ_CP197171.1, forward strand.
AAATTAAAGAACATTTTTCTTAAAACGTCCACATCCTATTGCAATCTGTTAGCTTAATTTTCTGCTACTAACAAATACAGTCTTTTTTGAACATACACTTTTAGTCTAACATTAAATGCTCTAATCCATAAATTAATTCTGTCATGTTAATCACATGATCAATAGCAAACTTTATTCCCGACATAAACGATTCGCGATGAAATGAATCATGTTTAATCGTTAAATTTTCGCCGGGACCAGCAAAGGTCACCTCTTGATGTGCAACCAATCCTGGTAATCGTACACTATGAATTCTCATGCCATCGAATTCAGCCCCTCTGGCTCCACTGATAAATTCTTCTTCTTCTGGATGACCTTGTTTTTTCGTCGGACGATTTTCTTGAATCAACTCAGCCGTTTTGATTGCTGTTCCTGAAGGAGCATCAACCTTTTGATCATGGTGTTTCTCAATAATTTCAACATCAGGGAAAAATTTTGCCGCCCATTTAGAGAATTGCATCATTAGGACGGCCCCCATTGCGAAATTAGGGGCAATAATACCACCGATTTGTTTTTCCTTTGCTAGCTCTGTCAGTTCTTTGATTTGTTCTGAACTAAATCCAGTTGTTCCAACAACAGGACGGACACCATGAAGAATAGCTGCCTTTGTATGCTTATATCCCGCCTTAGGATTTGTCAAATCAATTAAGACATCAGCTGAGACCTCTTCAAAACAAAGATTGATATCATCATAAAAAAGGACATCTGAATTTGGTAAGCCTTCAATGTCACTTACCTTTTTTCCAGTATGATTTATATCTACACAACCAACCAAAGTTAGATCAGGCTGGTAATCAATCATCTGTAATGCTTCACTCCCCATCTTTCCACTAGCACCTGCTACGACAACATTAATATGACTCACTACTACTCACGCTCCGTTTCTATTTTTGTCCAGCGATTTTTATCTCGTGTTTCAATTTTGGTCATTGATTGATCAAAGGCTTGTGCTAAATCAATATTAAGTGAATTAGCAAAGGATAGGGTTACAAAAAGTAAATCACCTAATTCATTTTCAATCGTATTTTCAACTTCACTACTCTTCTTAGGTTTTTCACCATAATAATGATTCACTTCGCGAGCGAGTTCACCAATTTCCTCTGAGAATCTAGCGACCATAGCTAATGGGCTAAAGTAACCTTCCTCAAATTGTGATATATATTTATCAACTCGTTCTTGCATGATGCTAATATCTCTTTGTTTCGGTTCCAACATTATTAACCTCACTCCTATATTTTATCCACTCATGCACATTTACTTTTCAACATACAACTATTATAGACATCATTTAAATTATTGTACAAAAAAAGACATGATCTGACAACGGTCAGCTCATGTCTTTCTCGATTAGAGAGTACAGAACGCCTACATAATAAGGGTACTATCTCGATAATATAGAGAACATAACACTGTAAAGAAACTGATGATGACTTATCACAGGAGATTATCTACATTGACAAGTCATTAGGAGCTTAAGCTAAGCATAGCTATTTATTCAATGATGACAGGCTCATCATTTTACAAGCACTAAAATAAAAAACTTGTTGATAGCCTTTTCGATTTGCAGTCAACTTTTCATGTAAAAGAGCACCACGGCATTCGATCCTCATTTATGAAAATAAAGCCCCTTTGAAAATACAAAGCATTTTCTTCGTGTAGCTTTTTTACATTTACAGATGAAGTCTTTTTTGATCTACTAAGCAAATTAAAATCTTATGCTGATAGTGAAAAAATCGTATTCTGAATATTTTAGACATTCTTTACTCTAAATGATCATGATCATGCAATTTTTCTTTTACTTTTTTAGAAGATTTATTAGACTGACTAGCATGATACAGTCTAAATAGGACATAGCTTAGGCAGACAATGATAAAAACAGAGATAATCAAAGCTGCATTTAATAGTTCAATCCCTTGAAAGGCCTTACCCAACGACATTTGATTGACCAGAATAAGAATAAATTCGGCTAAATGATTCGTTAACCCTAACATTTGAATAGCCTCCCATGTTTTTGTTATAGCCTATTCAATTCTGCCCAAATCAGTGTTTCATTGATAAGTAATTGTTAATTTCTTTTTAATTACTAAATAATAAGCTAATAAAAGGGATAAGAGGCTTAACCAAAATGTGAAATAACCAATTTCATTCATGTATAAGTCCAACGAATGATATCGTGGCATCATTTCAAAAATATAATCAATAAAGTCATTATGAATTGTCCAAATCCCAGTGATCATTAAATGCCTCAACTTAAATTTGTAGATTGGAGCGTAAAGCAAACCTTGAACAGCCATCGCACCATGAGAGATAATCAGCATATATGCTTGTGGTGTTAACGATCCTTCCATCATTAAAGTAAGTAAGTTCATGACAACTGCCCAAACACCATACTTGAACAAGGTAACCATAGCTAATGCCTCAATATAAGGAACGTGACGGCCAAATATGTAAAAACCTAAAAAGATCGTAAAAAATAAGCTTGCCGTTGGACTATCTGGAACAAATGGGAGGAAAATAACCGGTGTACGTGATAATTGTTCTCCATACCAAATATAGCCATATATCGTTCCCAATAAATTCGTAATAAATAACAAAATAAGAAAAGTACGATTTCTTAATATCGAAATTAACCAAAACATAGTAAAAAGTCCTTTCTAACTATCAACAATAATAATCATAAATTAATTATACTTTATCATAACAAAAAAAATAATCCCTTACATGAGATAAGGGATAAATTTATTGATCATCTACAAATAATCGATCAGCATCATAGTCAGCAATAAGCTGTTTCAATATATTTGTGTATGTCATAAAACGATGATGGTCTTGATGATCAAGAGCCTCATCAATTTTTTTTAATAATTGTTTTTTCTCAGCTTCGAATAAAGTAAAATTTAAAAATTCCTTAGCCAATTGCTTTTCCCTTTTAGTAATAAAAAAATCATCAGGTAAAAAAGGATTGTCTTCTAAAACTGCACTATATTCGGCACTTTGATAAGAATTTTTAAAAGATAATTGAATATAAATCGATTCATGACGATTTAAGCGGATATCATGAAATGACTTTTCAGCATCAGTTGTGACAATATGGTCTTTATAAAATCGAAAAGCTACCTCTTGTGAACACTGTGTTGAGATAATCATCCCCCTTGGACAAAATCGCGCTTCTCTAATAAAGTGAACATTTTTTAATAAACTTTCATGATTTGTTAAATAATTTAAAATCCAGACGCTTTCCCGTTTTTTTAATTGATAATGCGCTAAAAACCAATCAATAAATGCCTTTTTATCTTGAATTGATATTGACGTACTCAAACAGCTTCCCTCCTATTCATTAGGAAAGTTTGTCATTCTTGTTAATCCTTTAGTCGTGCTAAATAACTTTCTATTTCTACATCACTCGGGTCAATCGCTAAATAATGGTTGAAAATTTGAATGGCCTCTTCTTTCCTACCCTCCTCAACTAAAAAGTATCCATACGATTTAAGAAAATCACTGTCATCTTTAAAGTCTTGATATGCATCTTGATAAAATTGCAAGGCTAAATCAAAGGTTTCCTGCTCTTCATATGCTTTAGCAAGCTCCCATTTATAATATCCATCTTCTTCGCCTTGTTCTATAATATGAGTTAGGAGTTCAATTATTGCTTCAAAATCACCATCAGAGCGATAATTTTCAATCAAATATAAAACACCATCTTTAAATCCTGGATCTATCGCAATCGACTCACGTGCAAAACGATAACTTTCATTACTATCACCCATCCGTCTTGCCAATGAGGCAGTAGTTAATAACAATTCTTTGTTGAGTGGATCAAGTGTTAAGCCTGTTTTAGCAGCTTGGAGTCCTTGTTCAATTAACCCTTCCTCTTCATATGCTTCTGCTAAATAACTGTATACTGAAACATATTCTTGATCATGTTCAATTAATTCTTCCCATGTTTTAATAGCAATATCCAATCGATTTGCCCGATAGGCTATAAATCCATAACGAAATAATAAATCTGGATCATCGATCTCTGCATTTTTATAATATTCAAGTGCTTCCTCAAACTTTCCAACTTCAGCTAATGATTCTGCTAATCGTAGGGAAAGATCAACATCAGCAATTTGTTCGACTTGTCGATACACTTTTTCATAGTGGAAAAGTGCATCATTATACTTTCCTAATGAGAAAGCCAATTCTCCTTGCGCAAAATCAATTAAATAGTCAGTAGGTGCTAATTGTTTAGCCTCGATTAGTTTCTGCTCGGCCACCTCGAATAAACCTTGAGATTGATACAGATCGGCAGAAATAAGTAGTGCAGCAACATAATCTTCACTTGATGAATCGATGGCTTGTAATTGTAACAGTGCAAGTTCATCTTCTTCTAAATCAATATATATTTCAGCTAGAGCCAGTTGAATATCTGATTCATCTGGGTATTGTTCCAGTAAGGTCTCGAGTATAGATCTAGCATCATTTACCATGCCTAACTGTATAAGTAAATCAGCAATCGTGATTAATTCATCATCATTAGCTTGTCGCATATATTCGCGTAATATACTTACTGCTTCTTCCAATTCTTCCTGTTCAATTAATTGAATTGCTTGATCTATTTTATTCATCCTTATAACAACCCTTCAAATATATCTTAGAATAGCTTAATCATAACGAATAACAATGATTATTTCAATTAGGTGAACATAAATATTAAAAGAAATTATCATTTATTAGCGTAGTGATTTTTTATTAATGATGCTAAAGTTATCCTTAAGTTAATTAATGTGAAAGAAGTGGATTATCTAATGTCGATAAAAGAAATGAAAATGCCCGTTATCCTGTTTATGGTTATATTAGTAATCTTATTAGTTGCATGTCGTTCAAATGATGAACTTGAAAAAGTGTTTACAGGAATAATTAAAGAAGTAAATGAACATAGTGCAATCGTCACTATAGAAGACGGTGATATCCTCAATTCTGGCACAGAAGCAAATGTAGATCTTTCGGTTGCTGATGAGACAACATTTCAAATTGGTGATAAAGTAAGAGTAGGATATCGTGGAGATGTAAGAGAAACTCATCCACTTGGAATCGATCCAACCTTTGTCGAACGAGTTGAATAGTAAGAAATCACATCAAGAAAGTAGCTTGGATTAATGTTTACAGATGTACAATAAAAAAAGAACTGTGATGGCAGTTCTTTTTTATTCACTTCTATCGTCCTAATGAGGTATTAAAAAAGTTTATTAAGTCATCTTCTTGGATTGTATTTACAGCAATTTTATTTTTTTGTGTTTTATCACACATTTCACATTGATGGATTAACTGATAACCTTTTTTACTTGAATAGTCTATTCCGATTGGCTTCATCAATCCTTTGCAATTACTTTTCCGATCACCCGGTACAACATCCAAGTGTTTCGAATACAAACAAAACGGACAATGATTTCGATAGCTTCCATTTGTAACTGGCAAAATCACTGCACCACAATTCTCACAACAAAAGTGCGTATTCTCTTTTCTTCTACTCATATTCTTTCCTCCAAGTTGTTATTTCAACTCTGGAGAAAAGGGTTCCGTTTGCTTTTCTGTTAAATCAACATGTTCAGGCTTTTAATGGAATGGACACCATTCACCGTCTTGTTCTGCAAAACGATTACTTCCAGTTCCTGCTTCACAAAGACTTATTTCATCCTTTGATCCGAACCTTGAATGACTTTGTTTTTTTGTATCATTCACTGTGAGACGGGGCGACCCATCTCCCATTGGTAGGTGTTCTCATTAATCACTGACATCGGCATCGTCCCCTAAAAAGAAATGAATAGAGCGGTCAAGCTAAAAATATCAATCCCTCCTTTCTAGAACTATACAAAAAGATACTTAAATCATAAGAAAATTCATGATAAATGGCAAGTTTGAATGTAACTGATAGGAATAAACTGATCTAAAGGGGATTACACAAAGATAATTCGAGCTTTATTTTCCTCTTATTTCTACTCTTTTGTATTATTGTATATATTTTTTTCAATGGCAGCCATATCTTCTTGCCTATAATAGTGATTTGGATAGATTGTTTTCCTTTTCGTTATATTTCTAAAGCTTATTAATCGATTCTTATTCCTATCCATTTCGATGTTTTCAATGTCTTCCCATTTTACCAAGGTAGCTATGATCCTTCTACCCGGATAATAATAAATTCCTCTTTCGTGAATCCCCTCCCCTACAACTCTTGATATAACCAAAAAACTTGCTGAAATTGAAAGTAAATATCTAAGCCAAGGCTGCACAAAACTACTATCTACATAGTAAGCGATACTCAAAAATACTAAAGAGACCACTATAATAATAATAACACCTGTTTTTGTTACTGTTACTGGATAAATACACTGTATACGTACTCTAAAATTATGCACACTAATTGAAATAAACAAGGCAAACAATAATAAACCATATATTGCTACTTGGGTTTCCATATACTCTCCTTTGCAGTTATTCTTCGCTTATTAAGCTTTCATATGTTCCCTGATAGTCCAACGTTATTGGCTGATTATTTGCCATGGTCGCTTGATAGAGTGTAATATTTCCTACCATAGGTTCAGACGCATCAGAATGAACCTCAAAATTTTCATTTAATGAAACAGTCCAAACCGCTTCATCACCTTTTGTTAACACAATAGCAAGCGTGCCAAATTGATGAATATTATCCCAATCAAACAATTCAGTTTTACCATTTTCCGTCACAGATATGCCTTCTGGAGAACTGATTAATTTTGCAGATTCACCTTGCCATGCGCCTTGAATTTCTGGTCCAACATTATAGTAAGCTGTCCCTCCACCACGATCACCATAGGTACCAATATATTGCTGAATAGAATCATCTGCTGTTTGATAGGTAACGGCAACGACATCATTGGCCAGCCACTCTGTTTTTAGATCACTCGTTGGCTTGTGAGGTAATCGATCATGGGGACGAGCAAGAATTCCATAATAGGATCGATAATAAATGGCTTCATTAGATACTGTGTCCTTTTTAATCGATAGAACATGGCTAAAATTCGGTGAAACACTGGTGATATTTTTAATATCTATGTGACTTGTTACAAGCATAAAAACATTAGCTGTAATGAAAACAATCGAGATAATAATACCGATTATTTTTAATTCTTTAGTCAGTTTTAATAAAAGCCAAATAGCTAGCATTAAACATATCAAGCAGAGCATATTGATGATATAAAATAACCGATTATCGACATACTCTACATTAAATCTTGCTTGAACAACTAAAAATCCCATTTGCAAACAAAAGAAACCGATACCCAAAAGAAACAGAACCCAACCAATGATTTTAATTAGCTTATGTCTATTATGATTCATCTGGCTCTACCTCCTCCTGAAATTCCCATGTTTTCCCGTTATCATTGGAGATGAATCTACCTTTTATTCTGCCACCTTTATAATCACCATTAGGTCCTTGATTCACTAAGACTGTCAAATGATCATCGGCTTTTTCAGGCACTTCAGCTGAAACAAAAATAGGTTGGTACTCCTCTGGAATGATAAAGTCTGCTTTATTCCATGTGTTGCCACCATCTTCAGTCAGGTAAACATCTGGTTCCTCAGGATTAATCGTGCCAAAAGACAAAAAACCTGTCCATTCATCAACAAAACCGCCATCCGCTATTAAACGCGTCATTTCAGAATTATTAGTCTCTGCCCAACTCTCACCACCATCATGTGTGAGAAAAACAAATGATCCTTCCTGTGACATGGTTCGCCCACCGGAAATAATGATATAGCCAAACTGATCATTTAGAAAATCCACTTTTCTAAATCTTAATCCCGGAAAAGGTTCTGTTACGACCGATCTTTCCCATGATTCACCTTGATCCGTTGAATATAGAAAAGTAATACTTTGGTCATCCCACTCAACTCCTTCTGAATATAAAAAGCCAACGCGATCTTCTTCAAGTATGTAACTGCCTTCAATTAACTGTTGTTTATTGCCGTTATATTCTCCTCCGAATAATTGATCCTTCTCAACTGGAACCTGAATCCAATCGTTTCCCTGATTAAAGGTGATGTTTAGCTCGTCATTTTGCAACGTGTAAGTGATCGATTCGTCAAGGTCGATCGGCTGTAGCTGCTCAGAGGATGGTTGTTCTTGTTCTATTTCCTGATTATTTTGGATATCAAACTGTTGCTCCCACATTGGACGAGCAATTTCTCTGGAAGATTGATAATGAATGACTGTTGCGATCATCAAGACAATCATAATAAAAATGGTTAAACTTAGGACCCTTTTTTTCATAGGATCACTCCTTTTATAAGTTACTTTCTGACAGCCAAATATAATGGCTATTATTTGTATGAATCATCTCTATTGCCTTCTGGCGTTATCCAAATCCGATAACCTTTATCGGATTTCCGACAGAAGACTCCCACTTCTAGGAACATGAAGGGCATCACCCCGTGAGTAAGTGGGAGATGAATGTGGGTTGGCGCTAGCCAAAACATCTCCCTTATGATATAATGAGAACATATATTCCTATTAAGTGAGGTGAGATGATGTTAGTCAATAAAGCCTATAAATTCCGCCTCTATCCGAATAAGGAACAACAAATCCTCATGAATAAAACGATCGGTTGTTCACGGTTTGTTTTCAATCACTTTCTAGCCAAGTGGAATGAAACTTACAAGGAAACGGGTAAAGGACTCAACTATCGTTCATGCTCTAAACAGCTCCCCGCTTTAAAGCAGGAATATGAGTGGCTAAAAGAAGTCGATAGTATTGCCATTCAATCAAGTGTCAAACATCTATCTGAATCTTTTGCGCGCTTCTTTAACAAACAAACGAACGCCCCACGATTTAAGTCTAAAAGGAACCCGACCCAATCGTATACAACGAAACACACGAACGGAAATATCGCAGTCGTGGGCAATACAATCAAGCTGCCAAAATTAGGGCTTGTCAAGTTCGCTAAAAGTCGTGAGGTCGATGGACGCCTTCTAAATGCTACGATTAGAAGACATCCAAGTGGTAAATACTTCATTTCTATCCTTGTTGAGACAGAGGTAGACTCACTCCCTCAAACGAAGCAATCAACAGGGGTCGATGTGGGCATCAAAGCGTTTGCCACACTTTCAGATGGGACGACGTATAAGAACCCTAGATGTTTACGCAGGCTAGAAAACAAATTAGAAAAAGAACAACGCAAACTGTCCAGACGATATAAACAAGCCAAGCAAGATAGAAAACCCCTTTATGAAGCAAAAAATTATCAAAAATAACGTGTCAAGGTCGCTCGTATTCACGAAAAGATTAAAAATGTCAGAACAGATTACTTGCATAAGGTCAGTACCGAAATTGTCAAAAACCACGACATCATTGGTATTGAGGACTTACAAGTAGCTAACATGCTCAAAAACAAACGATTATCAAAAGCCATTAGTGACGTCAGCTGGTCAGAATTCCGTACGATGCTTGAATACAAAGCCAAGTGGTACGGAAAGGAAGTCGTAGCCATCGCCAAAAACTTCCCTTCTAGTCAACTTTGTTCGAATTGCGGCTATCGACATCAAGACGTTAAGCATCTCGCCTTACGTATGTGGCAATGTCCATCATGTCATAGAGCACACGATCGAGATCTTAACGCAAGTAAAAATATTGAAGCTGAAGCCATCAGACTTCTAACTGTCGGTACGACAGGGATCGCCTAATCAATAATCAACCATTAGGTTGGTGTTCTTAGGAATCTCCCCCTTCAAATTTCATTAGAGATTAAGGGGTGAGTAGTTCAATTAATATATCGATTCCAGACAAAATAAAAGCCCCAATAATCCTTGATATCACAAGGTTTTCTTATATATAACCAAGGTAATTCTTAAATATTTATGTTATAATAAAAGACAGATACTCGTTCAATTTGTACTCTTGATAATGGATAGGGCGGTTGGCTTGTCCCCAAAAGGGGGTGGTGCCATGACAATATTTCAGGCTCTGACGCTTATGATTTCATTTTCCTCAATGATCATAGCGTTGATTGCAGTCATTACCACTATGAATGCAAAAAAATAGCCCCTCCTGTCTCAGCAAATGGGTAAGGGCTATTTTTGTTTAGAAATTAGATAACGCCAATCCCCTCTTGAAAGAATGGGTATCTATTGACCACAGTTGGAGCTGTGGTCATTTTTTAGTATCTGTTTTTCTATAGTTATTATATCACATTCCCACTAAAATGAAACCAACTATATGAAAGGAATTCTTACCCATAGAAAATAATCACTTCATATCACAAGAATATAGCGCATGCGTTTTATTGTAAGAATAGAATAGTGATTTCCCAAATAACGAAAAATCACTATTCTATTCTTTTATTTCACTATCATTTTCTAACGACATATGTAATCGCATTTGTCTTTAATAATATCTCTTTTCCATTACGAATAATTTTATATTCTAGTGGTTTAACAAGTTGATTCAATACTTCCCAACCAACATATATTTGATTTAGTTTATTTATCATTGTTTCCGTTTTAAGATTCACTTCCATCATCGCATCTATTGTCCGATTTGATTCTAGATCAAATTCTTCCACTTGCGAATTAACAATTAAACAATTTATCCCGCCCGTTTTTGTTCCTAAAGCCATTTGCTTAATGACACTTTCAAAAATAGCCTCAGTTTCAACATGTTCTAATGTTGATACAGCAATGATTAAATCATATTCATTTTTAGTAATCTGATAATGGCCGATATCTGCTTTTACCGTTTCAATCACTTGATCTACTTGATACATTTTACTGTATTGTTCTAATTTACTTAATGCTATATCCAATAAATCGACGCAAACAACTTTGCCATTTCTATCTTTTATTGCTTGTGCGATCGGAATACTATTTCTTCCTACTCCCGATCCTAAATCTAATACTTGGATATTTTCATTATTTAATAAAGGCAGTAAATCCATAACTGTTTTAACGGGTTTATATAGCCACGAACCTTGTTCAAATAACTTGTAGTTTTCATAACAATAATCATGATATTTCTTTTCTTCTTTTCGAATCTTCTCAATTCGATTCATCTACACAACTCCAATTAATGTTTATCAATTAGATTGTAATGTTGCTAAATCTTCAAAAAAACCTGGATATGAAATCTTAATTGCGTCAGCGTTCGTTAAGATCACTTCATCCTGACAAATTAATGAAGCAATGGCAATCATCATCCCTAAACGGTGATCACCGTCAGAGTCTGCTTGACCACCGCTTAATGGGGTTTCGCCTTCAATAATCATTCCATCCTTTGTCGCTTCAACTTTACCACCCAATGTATTTAGGATATTGACAACACTTGCAATCCGATCTGTTTCTTTATAACGTAATTCTTCTGCATCACGAATAACTGTTTTTCCTTTCGCCTGAGTCGCTAATAAAGCCAAAATAGGTAGTTCATCAATCATACGTGGGATGACATCACCCGCCACATCAGCACCAATCAATTCTGAATATTTGATCTTGATATCACCAATGCTTTCTCCACCCATGCGTTTAGTCTCAGTAATCGATAGATCAGCTTTCATTTCTTGTAATACATCTAAAAGCCCCGTTCTAGTAGGATTTAAGCCAACATTTTTAATGGTTAACTCACTGCCAGGCACAAGTAAGGCCGCAACGATAAAGAAAGCAGCTGAAGAGATGTCACCAGGTACTTCAATCTCCGTACCTGTTAGTGACTGTTTGCCTTGTACAGTCACTTTATTTCCTTCAACAGCTATCTCTCCCCCAAATGCAGTAAGCATATTTTCAGTATGATCACGTGTTTTCGTAGTCTCGATTACGGATGTTTCACCATTTGCTAATAAACCTGCTAAAAGCACACCTGACTTTACTTGAGCACTTTTAACCGGCGGATAAAAGGTGATACCTGTTAAAGACTGCCCTCGGACAGCGATGGGTAAGTAACTTCCATTGTTTCGTCCATCGATTTGCGCCCCCATCTCTAATAAAGGGTCGCGAATTCGATCCATTGGTCGGATGGTTAACGATTGGTCACCAAATAAAGTCGTATGGAAAGGCAAGCCAGCCAAAACACCAAGTAGTAATCTGGCTGTTGTCCCAGAATTACCCAAGTCAATCGGCATGAATGGTTCTTTTAAGCCAGCAATTCCATCACTCTGAATGACAACTTTATCTTCTTTTTGTTCAACTCGCACACCCATTGCTTGAAAAGCTTTGATTGTTGTTAAACAATCTTCCCCATCTAAAAAATGAGTAATCGTTGTTGTTCCTTTGGCAAGGGAACCAAAAATAACCGCTCGATGTGAGATTGATTTATCTCCAGGGACTGTGATTTCACCTGTTAAAGCTGATTTTGTTGTATTTAACTGAACCTTTTCCATGAAATTCCCTCCTGTACTACTCAAGCATACTTTCATAACCGTTTTTAATCAGAAGTCGATGACTCGCCAATTGATCATCTTTGGTCATTAAACTAAGTCTTAAAGCACCTGTAATGCCATCACGAATCTCTAATATTTCAATATTTTTAATATTTATTTCTTGACTGGCTAGCAACTCAACAACTTTTAAAATAGCACCTGGCTGATCAAATATATCAACAAAAATATCATAAAATGAAGGTATAGCACCCCTTTGAGTTCGATCCAATCCATCGCGATATTCACGTGCTTGTTCTAGGTAATGATACATTGATATTTTATCATCGCCGTCTAATAATCCTTTTAACTCCGTCATTTCACTAATCCAGTCCTCAAGCAAGCCAGACAAGACTGCTTTGTTTTGAAAGAAAATATCTTGCCACATTGTTGGATCACTAGAAGCAATTCGAGTAATATCACGAAATCCTCCCGCCGCAAGACTTGGAATTTTATCATGCTTTGTTTGCCAGCTTTTTGCTTGGTGAACTAAAGACGAGGCAATTAAATGTGGAAAATGCGAAATAACACTCGTCATTTCATCATGCTCAAGTGAATTTAAAGTGATAAACTTGGATTTTGTACTTGATAAAATAGCTGTTAAATCAGCTATGGATTGATCAGTAGCCTTTTTTGTTGGGGTTAAAATATAAATCGCATTTTCAAATAAATGTGCTTTGGCTGCTTCTATCCCTTTTTTATGAGAGCCTGCCATTGGGTGACCGCCAATAAAAGTAACATGGTCTGACTCCATCGATTCTGCAACCGCCATAACATTGGATTTCACCGATGATACGTCAGTGATAATAATTGGTTTTTCAAACGATACCGTTTGAATCCGCTCTAAAAGTGCTACTGTCTTAGAAACTGGCGCCGCTAAAATACAAAAATCGACAGTTAGCAAAACCTCCTCAAAATTAGCACTGACTTCATGAACAATCTTTTTATCTCTAGCATAAGCCAATGATGTTCGATCAACGTCATAGCCAATGACATGGTGATTAGAGTGCTCAGTAATGTTTAGAGCTAATGAACCCCCAATTAAGCCTAGACCTGCAATTAATATTCTTTTACTCAAATGAACTCATCTCCTACATGTTCGTCTAGAAATAATTTAATGTTAACTTGTAGGTCTTGCATATCTTCTTCTCGTCCTATCGTTATTCGCACGCCATTTGGATAGCCAAGAGCTTCACCTGACCTGACGATAAAGCCATTCTTCATTAAATAATCAAATAACATATCACCAGATACGGGTAATTTAACAAATACAAAATTAGCTTCAGAATCATAGCATTCTAGCCCAATTTGCTCTAAATAACGGATAAACGCCTGCTTGTTTTTAATCGTCTCTTTAATCGTTCGATCAACAAAAGCCTGATCCTGATAAGCGGCTATCGCTGCTTGTTGAGCCAATCTCGTTGTATTAAAAGGACCTCTAGCAATATTTAATGCTTCACTAATAGGTAAACTTGCAATTCCATAGCCAACTCTCAATCCAGCTAAACCATACACTTTAGAAAAAGTTCTTAGTAAAATTAAGTTAGGATACTTATGCAATAAATCGATGGTATTTGGCTTATCTGGGGAGTCGATATAGTCATGATAAGCCTCATCTAACACAACAATAACATCATTAGGACACTGCGCTAAAAACTGTTGCATCGATTGGGCATTAATCATACATCCTGTTGGATTATTTGGTGAACAAAGCCAAATAACTTTAGTTGCTTGATCAATGGCATCTAACATGCCTTGTAAATCATGATAGCCATTTAATAAAGGGATTTCCTTGATATTTGCACCTTGAATAAGAGCATTATGTTTATATTGAGGAAAGGTAGGTATCGCCATAATTGTATTTGTCCCGACTTCTAAATAAGTCTGACAAATAATATCAATGACTTCATCAGCACCACACCCAAAGATCAATTGATCCGGTTCAACAGCTAAATCCTCACTGAGTAATTGCCGGAGTTCAGTCGCATAACCATCCGGGTATATGTCAAACTGAACGGCCTCATCTTTCACCACTTGATCGACTTTCTTTGAGTAACCAAATGGATTTTCATTTGAGGCTAACTTCACTATTTTTTCAAGACCAAACTCTCTTTTGACCTCTTCTATTTGTTTTCCTGGTTTATATGGTGACATGGACTTAAATACTTCCTTTGGCTGCACAAAAATCCCTCCAATTAATCAAGTAAATCTGGTCGTAAGGTTCTTGCCTCATGTTGATAAATATGGTTAATCTGTTTTTGGTCTAGGTCAGTCTCAACAGTCATCATAACCCGGATACATCGTGGTAATCCATGGGGAACATCAATTTCCTGCATGCACATAACAGGTACATATTGCCATCCCGGTAATTCTCTGATCGGCTTGGCTGGAAAACCTGCATTTAAATCTGCCGTAACTGTGACTAAAACAGATGTCACATCCGTTGCTGACACATTGTTTTTCTCGATCATGTCAACGACTAATTGCCGAGTATGATCCATAATTTCCACTTCATTATTTTCTTTTACTGTTGTCGCGCCTCTTATCCCTCTCATCAATGGTGATTCAACTCCCGTAAAAAATCTTCTAGCCAAACCGTCATGATCTGATCATCAATTTGTTGAATAGCTGGGTCTCCTAATTCTTTCAATAAAATCATTGTAATTTTTTGACTTTTCGCCTTTTTATCACGTTTCATTCGCTTAATCAGTTTTGCTACTGATAATTGTGGCAGATGGAACGGGTACTGATTGTCTAGAAGCCATTGGTAGAGTTCTTGATAAGGCAATGTGATATGATAATACTTTTCACTTACTTGAAAAGCAAATAACAGACCAATTGCTACGGCTTCGCCATGAGTGAGCTTTCCGTAACCAAGCTCAGCTTCTAAAGCATGACCAAGTGTATGACCAAAATTTAAATACTGTCGAATATTTGTTTCACGTTCATCTTCTTCAACTATTTTCGCCTTCACTTCAATTCCCTTTAATAAATCTTGTTTTAGCTGATCATCATTTAGTGGTCCATTCAAGTTAGTGTTTTGTAGTTTCTGCCAAAATGGAGGCTGGCTGATCATACTATGTTTAACGATTTCTGCATAGCCTGATCTAATCTCAGTAAATGGAATAGTGTGTAATGTTTCTACATCATAAATAACCGCTACAGGCGGATAAAAACAACCAATTAAATTTTTCCCTTCTGGATGATTAATCGCCACTTTTCCCCCAACACTGCTATCATGTGCTAATATCGTCGTTGGCATTTGGATAAAATCAACTCCACGCATAAAAGTAGCAGCAACAAAACCAGCTAAATCACCAATCATTCCGCCACCTAAGGCAATAATGAGTCCATCACGATCCAAGCCAGATTGAATCGCCTCAGTCATAATGTCAAAGTAAAGTCGACTACTTTTTGAACCTTCACCCGCTGGAACAACGGTATAATTAACTCGATGATCCTTTTGAACGGATTCAATCACATCTTCTAAATATAGTGGTGCTACATTACTATCAGTAATAATAAAAATTTGACTATACGATTGGGT
This sequence comes from Amphibacillus sp. Q70, assembly GCF_052055485.1. Lineage (GTDB taxonomy): Bacteria > Bacillota > Bacilli > Bacillales > Amphibacillaceae > Amphibacillus. Next base: position 3,213,059 of record NZ_CP197171.1, read on the forward strand.
TAAAAAATCGGAAACCTGATATCTGAGCCCTTTGCCAATTGAGACATCATACTGATTTGAACTTGTTTTAATCGTTATCTTTTTCATTTAGAAGCTCCTCACTTCTTCACGGTACTGATCAATAGCTTCTTTAAGCTTAGGGAACTGATCATGCGGGAACTGTTCTAAGATTGCATTAGCTATTTCAAAAGCAACAACATGTTCCATCACAACAGCCGCTGCCGGAACAGCACATGAGTCAGAACGTTCTATACTCGCATTAAACGATTCTTTCGTTTCAATGTCAACACTTTGTAACGGCTTATAAAGCGTTGGAATTGGCTTCATCACTCCTTTAACAACAATAGGCATACCAGAAGTCATTCCACCTTCAAAACCACCTAAATGATTCGATTTTCGACGGTAGCCATTTTCTTCAGACCAAATAATCTCATCGTGAACATCACTGCCATTTCTTCTCGCTGCTTCAAAGCCGATGCCAAATTCAACCCCTTTGAAAGCATTAATACTTTGGACCGCAAAAGCAATCCTCGCATCTAATTTCTGATCATAATGAACATATGAACCAATACCGGCTGGCATACCTTCAACAAATACTTCACAAACACCACCAATTGAATCACCATCTTTTTTAGCTGTATCAATTGCTGTCATCATTTTTTCACCAGCTTCCCGGTCAAGACAACGAACAGGTGAAGCCTCTGAAATTGCTATTTTTTCATCCATTGTTAAATCAGGGGCGTTTTCCGCTTGGATTCCCGCTATCTCGTTAACATAGCCAACAATGCTTATGCCGATATTTTTCAGTAATATTTTTGCCACTGCACCTGCAGCAACTCGAGCAGCTGTTTCACGTGCGGATGATCGTTCTAGAATATTTCTCATATCTCGGTGACCATACTTAATGGCACCATTTAAATCAGCGTGTCCAGGTCTTGGGCGGGTAACGACACGACGCATTTTTGCATCTGCTTCCATCGGGTCTTCTCCCATAATATCTTCCCAATGTTTAAAATCATCGTTCTTGATGACTAGGGCGATTGGTGAACCAAGCGTATAACCATGTCGTACACCACCAGCAATATCAACTAAGTCTTTCTCTATTTGCATCCGTTTTCCACGTCCATGCCCTTTCTGTCTTCTCAAAAGTGATTCATTAATCTCATCACTAGTTAAAGGCAAGGATGCTGGCACACCTTCAATAATGGTCGTCAATTGCTTCCCGTGTGATTCTCCAGCTGTTAAATAGCGCATCAATCTTCCCCCTTATTCATTGATATATTTGTATTAATATAACACACCTTTGCAATTCTGTGTGCAATAAATTAATAGATAATTCTTTTTTTTCAAATATTTCTAGATAAGTTTTGAATAATATATTTTAAACCCACAAACAAGATTTATTTCGCTTGCTTGTGAGTTTTAGCTTTGATCTTCTATACGACATGGAACGGTTAGACGATGACGTCATATTTTTTCGTTCCACCAATGAATTTAACTGTGATAAAACGAAACTTCAATCAGTGGGAGTTGGGCCCACAGGATGTAGATCCTGCAGATGTTTCCGGTAGGACGAGTAACCGCAAATGTCTTCGCTGGGGCGAGTCATCACACACAGCTACGAAGCATTTGCATCGCAAGAATAAGTGTGCTTCTTATTCTGAAGTCCAGAACATCTAATGGTTAGCCGAGGTCCTTAGTTCTTGCCATGTCATCTTCACCAGACTTTTTAAATAGCCTATTAAAATAGTTAACCGTTCTTTTGGTAGAAGAAAGTGTCTAATAATTTGAGTTGATAAACTTCGGGAGTAAAAATTTGCTCCGTGCTACCAACAAAAAAAACACCCTCGTTAACTAATGATTCACTAAATTTTTGATATATTTCTGTCTTTGCTTCATCTGTAAAATAAATAAGTACATTTCGACAAACGATTAAATCAAAACCCTTCGGATAAGGGTCAGATAATAAATTATGTTGTTTAAATGTGATTGCTTGTTTAAGCTTCTCATCAATTGTATACAATGAATCATTGTAAGTGAAATAACGTTCCTTTAATTGTTTCGGCACTTCCTTCAAGGCGCGCTCCGTATAAATGCCTTGTTTGGCACGCTCTAGTATCTTTTCATCAATGTCAGTTGCTAAGATAGATACTTTCGACATATCAAAATGCTTACTTAGTATCATTGCAATTGTGTATGGTTCATCTCCAGTAGAACAGGCGGCACTCCAAATCTTTAGTTGAGATTTGTTTTTGATCAGTTGAGGTAGAATTTTCGTCTCCAAAACCTGCCATCTTTTCGAATTACGAAAAAATTCCGAAACATTGATTGTCATTTTATCAAGAAATTCTTCCATCAATTCTTGATCCTTTTCAATAGCTTTATAATATGTAGTAAATTCTTTAAATCCTCTTTTATCACGTAATGATGTCAATCGACGCTTCATTTGCACTTCTTTATACAAATTCAAATCAACTTTTGTTTTCTTTTTTATCATCTCAGTGAATGCTTGATAATCTGGCATAAATCATTTCTCCTTCACTAGCTAACTAGTAGGTTAGTGTATTACTTTATATCAAATGTCAAATTAAAAAATAAACTAACTAGTGATTTATCTAGCAGAAACAACCTGCTCAATAATTTCTTTTACCTAAATAGCCAATCATTTGCAACAATAATTGTTTTTCTACTTGGTTTGGTAATTGATTAACTTTTTTCATAGCTTGATTCAAATACCATTGGCTAAATTGATACGACATCTCAATTGCACCTGTTTGCTTAATTTCATCAATCGTTGTCTTAAGTTCAACAGTTTGCCCATTAGACAATTGATGAAAGTGACTCTGAACTTTATCATATAGTTTTTTATCTTTAATCGCAAGAAGTGTTGGTAAAGTTAAATAACCTTCTGCTAAATCTTGGCCATTTAATTTCCCTAGCTTTTGATTGCGATCAGTAAAATCTAAAATATCATCAATAATTTGATAAGACATACCTAAATAATAGCCAAACCAATATAAGGTCTGTTGAATGGATTCGGTCGCATGCGTTGCCAATGCTCCTAATTGACAAGAAACCGCAATTAGACGAGCTGTTTTATTGCGATTTTTCCTCAAATAGCTTTTCAATGATCGATTAATTTGATAACGATTCTCTAATTGTTCTAGTTCACCAATAGAAAGCTTTCTTAATGTCTCGGAAAAAATTTGATGGGCACGAACATTTCTTATTTCTGCCATAAGCTCCAATCCCTGAGCAAATAAATAATCTCCCATAAAAGTGGCAGATTGATTATTATACAGCTCATGAATAGTTGTCACCCCACGTCTTAATGGAGCATGATCAATAATATCATCATGAATTAAACTAGACATGTGAATCAACTCTAAAACAGCAGCTAACTGATAAGGCTTTGCTTGACTTCTTTCTCCAAAATAACTTGAAATCATGCATAATAAGGGTCGAGTTCTCTTTCCACCAGACGTTACCAATTGAATACTAGCTGTTCTAATCGGGTCTTCAACTTTTGAAAGCTTTTCAAGTAATAGATGATCAATTTGTTGTAAATCATCTTCAAGGTATGTGTATTGTTTAGGTAATTGCATAAGATCATCCCATCACGGCAGAGAATATAATAAAAAGACTGGTTTAACCCAAAATATCGCAGGAGTTTATGGTGAGGCGAGTGATTACAAAATAATTCGCCGAGTTATCTTACGGTTTCTGTACCGAGTAATCGTATTCAGAAAAACTGCGAAGCATTTACATGGTTAGAAAAACAAATTTATCACATCACTTAAGGACCTTTAACTAATCTTCCTATGTCTTGGAGCTGGAATTACTCGACCTACCCTGGTGATTCAGGATTACTCGCCAACTAAAAACATTATCGCCTCGAGTTTTACAGACAGTTATCTGTGATAAAGAAATGCTTATTTGGGTATTGGTATTTAAAAAATTTTTTCAAAGCTATTTGAATAAGTTCTGTTAAACTTAATAGTGTTTGTGGGACTTGATTATTTAATTGAATGAACGAAAATTGCTTTTTCATATGTAATATATCCAATTCATGCTTTTTCTGATAGCTATTTTTCTCGAGATTTATTCTAGCCCGTTCCTGTTCTACTTCAAGTAAATAATTATAGCTAGTCTTATTAATAAAGGGTTCAAGCGTAGTGAATTCTAAGTAATGGATAAGATGGATGATCAATTTCAGTTCAATATCTACTTTCATTTTTATGTACGACTCACCATCAAGATAAGCGTGATTCATCAACTGAATTTTCAACTGGTTCACTTCTTTAATGGCTACAGCCAAGGAATGGATTAAACTCACTTCATCGTATTTAGCAATTAATACATAATACTGACAACTTAAGCGGTCACCATGTAAAATGACCTTTGCATTACATGAATCCCGTTCATTTGAAACCTGTTGATGAGTATCAAGAGATAATTGTAAAAGTGCGATCGCTGTGATAATATCTATTTTTTTATCCAATGACCACTTCAATTGATTAATTAGTTCAATTATAATATCTAACCTATCATCATTTATCATGAATGGATCCATGGCAGTCTGAACTGTTGCTTGATTTAATTCACTCTTTAATTTATTTTGCACTAACTGTTTGATACCCACTGTGCCTTATCCTCCGCAATGTAACCATAATAAGCATTATTATAAGCAGATTGTAGTATTTATATACTAAATTGAATCTATTTTCCCGTGGCGTGATTGAACAGTAGCCTTCCCTTTAATTTTAATGGCAGAGGTATGCTCTGTAAATTGAACAATTAATAATTCACCTTGATCCAGTTTCTCTGCATGATGAAACTTTGTTGATTCACCTCTTGTTAATCCAATAACCTGTACGCCATTTTCTTCTGCTTTAACAACAAAAAAATCAGATTCCATTTGAATCACCTATTTCATTCATTTTTTTCATATAACAGTTAGAAAAACAAGCTTTACTTGTCTTTTCCTCAAGTGACAGCAAAAATACTTTACGAATGACTTCTTAACTTGATTCATACGGTTTTCTAAAGATATGCGACAGCACTGAATATTGTCTGGTCAGATCATCCGGTGAGTATACTTGCATTTGCCTTTCTTAATGTTTTCTAACCTATAAAATAAAGAGGGTGCAATCAATGCACCCTCATCATGCCCTATGTAAAATTATTATTTTACAATATCTTTAAGGGCTTTACCTGGTTTGAAAGCAGGAACTTTGCTAGCTGGGATTTCAATCTCAGCTCCAGTTTGTGGGTTGCGGCCTTTACGGGCAGCACGATCACGTACTTCAAAGTTACCAAAACCAATTAATTGTACTTTATCACCGTCTTTTAGTGAATCCATGATAGATTCTAAAACTGCATCAACAGCTTTTGTTGCATCTTTTTTAGAAAGTTCGCTTTTTTCTGCAACAGCATTAACTAGATCTGTCTTGTTCATGATATTCACCTCCTCCTACTTAATTTCATGAAGCATAAAACTTTAATGGTGTTAATCCATTTGTTCACAAAATCTCTTGTTTCTATACTTCGTATCACCAATTTATTAGGTGACAAAGCTTATAATAAACGACTTTTCCCACAAATTCAACAAAAAATACAAGATTATTTAATTTTGTTTAAAATATCTAAATTAAAAAACCATGTTTTTTTGCTTTAAACTCGATATGAAAGCTTGTCAAATCAAGCTTTCAACATTTAAATCGTAACATAGCTAATCTTATAATGCAACTTTTGACAAAAATAAAAAACGACTTGATTTTCAAGTCGTTATAGTATGATGGCGATCATTCCGCCAGATCCTTCATTTATAATTTTTTCTAATGTATCTTTTAACTTATGGCGGACATTCTCAGGCATTAATGTTAACTTGCCTTGAATTCCCTCACGAACAATTGAACTTAATGATCGACCAAAAATATCTGATTGCCAAATTGAAAGTGGATCATCTTCAAAGTCTTGCATTAAGTATCGCACCAGTTCCTCACTTTGCTTCTCTGTCCCAATGATCGGTGAAAATTCTGATTCTACGTCCACTTTGATCATGTGGATAGATGGAGCAATAGCTTTCAATCTAACACCAAAGCGAGAGCCCTGACGAATGATTTCGGGTTCGTCTAGTGTCATATCATTTACAGTTGGTGCAGCAACGCCATAGCCTGTTTGTTTGACCATTGTCAATGCATCTGCAATTTGATCATATTCTTTTTTGGCTTTTGCAAAGTCTTGCATTAATTCTAGCAAATGGTCTTTCCCAGTAATTTCTTCACCAACAATTTCTTTTAATACTTGATCATATAAATGATTTGGAGCATCTAAGTCTATTTCTGCGACTCCTTCTCCCATGTCCATTCCATTAATTTTTGCATTTTCAATATAGTCGTATTCAGCAAAATTACCTACCACACGGTCCACATCACGTAATCGTTTAATATCCTTAACGGTCTCTTGGATTGCCTCCTGATAGCTTATTCTGAGCCAGTGTTCTTCATTTAATACCATCACCCAACTTGGTAAATTAACATTGACTTCAAGTACTGGGAACTCATACAAGGCTTCCCTTAAAGTATTATAAGCATCTTCTTGATTCATTCCTTCTGCACTCATTGCAATAACTGGAATGTCATACTGTTCATTAAGTGATTGTCTTAACAATTCAGTATCTTGATGATACGGTTTTGTCGAATTGAGAATCATAATAAATGGTTTTCCAACCTCTTTTAGTTCCTCTACAATTCGTGACTCTGCTTCAAGATAATCCTCTCTTGGTATATCTCCAATTGTTCCATCAGAGGTTACAACAACTCCTATTGTTGAATGCTCTTGAATCACTTTCCTTGTACCAATTTCCGCTGCTTCATTAAACGGAATCGGTTCTTCATACCATGGCGTATGAATCATTCTTGGACCATTTTCATCTTCAAAACCTTGTGCACTATCAATTGTATAGCCTACACAATCGACCAATCTGACATTGACTGCTAACCCTTCATCAACTTCTAGTTGGACAGCTTGGTTCGGAACAAATTTAGGTTCCGTTGTCATAATCGTTCTTCCAGCTGAACTTTGTGGCAGCTCATCTTGAGTCCTGTTCCGCTCTTCTTCATCCTCCATATTTGGTATGACCACATTCTCCATAAATTTTTTAATGAAGGTTGATTTTCCCGTGCGAACCGCACCGACTACACCAAGATAAATATCACCATTTGTGCGTTTTGAAATATCTTTAAAAAGATCTACTTTTTCCACATAATCCCCTCCCGGTCTCCTTCGACATCGCAAAGTGCGATCTATTGACACTATGAGTCTATGATGTTGTCCCAATGGATTATGACAGTTGATTTATGATTATTTCTCAGATTATTATTTTTTACCCTATTATCAGAGATATATGCTCTATTTAATATTTAATGAATAGATAAAACGAAACTTCAATCAGTGGGATTTTCGCTCCAATGTTGTCAGGTTAGTACGACCGCTTTGGAAATATACTTCGCTTTCCGTGGGCTTGTCCTCAGCCTCTTCGAAAAAGAAGTACACTTTTTCTGTGGGGTCTTCACACGGCGCTTTCCCACAGGACAAGGAAAGCTACGTCAGCGAGACATCGCACGAAGAAAATTGCCTTTTATTTTCGAGGAGTCTACGTATATTTCCTACGCTCTGATTACGTAGGGTTCAATTTCTGAATGACCTACTCGTTTTTTGTCTCAACTTTTTTATCATCTACTTTCTCATGCAAAATGGAGCGTGTTCAATCATTCAAAAACAATGGACCACACACTTTCTAGTGAATGTTCATCTCATCTCAGCTGTTGCTGATATCTACTTAGAGTAGTCACTTCTATTAATTATGGAAAAAGTTAGACGAAAAGACCCATTAAAAAATGATCAAGTCACAACTATCAAGAGGAAAGCATCTCTTCTGCAGAGAGGGGTCCCTCTATATCCATATTCTGTTTGTTCATGAATAAATCTTTTTGTTCCACCCTCTTGATCGATTACTTGGCTTAAGCTGACAACATTAGTTTTCGCTCTTCTCCCACTGATTGTTTAGTTGAGTGATTCAGGACATTAGCTCACCTGATCTCCCGCCTAGCTAAATCAACTTACTTCTTTCTTTTATTCGAAGGACCACAGGCTAAAACCACCACATCGTGTGGTAACGCCTGCGTGACCAACGTCGTGGGACTGGGACTGCGATTACTCGCCCCACCGTAGAGATTTGCGGTTACTCGCCCCATCGAAACCCATTGTTGCCCCGAGTTTTACGGACGGTTATCTGTGATAAATAAAGCCGAGATAGAAGGGGCATTCTAACTCGGCCTGACTAAGATTAATACCCAGGAGCAACTTTAATGTGAGTACTGTGCATAATATTTTATGCAGTGGATTGCTTGATGTATAAACAAACACCCAACCATACTACTTTTTAAATTGCTGTCCTAAAGTATTGATGTCTTTCGGGATTTTATTTTGGGTAATGGTTTGAACAAGTTTATCTTCTTTTTCTTTTGAAATCGGCTTATTAGCCATTTGGCTTAACTGCTTTACAAGATCTCTTACCGTTGCTTCATCAGTAAAATCAGCGTTTTGAACTGAATTTGCCACATTAAAAATGTCATCAGGTTTTATATTTGCTTTATTTTTAATTTGATTAAAAATACCTTTTTGGTTGTCACTCACCTAGTTTCCTCCTTGCTTAACATTTTCAAGATACTATATGCAAGAAGGGGTTAACCTGTTCATCTTTATTATTGACTGTAATACTGTTTCAGCATAGCATGCACTTCATCTACTTCATGTCGTTTCGTTCGAGTCATTAATTGTTCAACAACTTCACGTGGATTCGCATTCTCAAATAAGATCTTATAAATACCAAAGGTGATTGGCATCTCGATTCCCTTACTTTTTCCCAGATGGTAAGCGGCTTTCGTTGTCCTGACACCCTCTACCACCATATTCATATCTGTTAAAACGTGTTCTAAGGATTGTCCTTTAGCAAGCTTGTATCCAGCATTCCAATTACGACTATGGCGACTTGTCGAGGTCACAATTAAATCACCAATTCCCGTTAAACCAATAAAAGTAAGCGGGTCCGCTCCCATGACTGTTCCTAATCTTGCGATTTCAGCTAATCCTCTTGTCACAAGGGCTGCTTTTGCATTATCACCAAAACCTAAACCATCAGAGATTCCAGCCCCAAGAGCAATAATATTTTTTAAAGATCCCCCTAATTCAACACCAACCACATCATTATTTGAATAAACGCGGAAGCGGTCATTCATGAATAAGTTTTGAGCGTGTAATGCAGCTTGATTTGATTTTGAAGAGGCTGTTACCGTTGTTGGGTGTCCAACACTCACCTCTTCAGCATGACTTGGACCAGATAAAATAACAATTTCATCATAAAGATCGTTTGGAAGCTCTTCCTCGATCATCTCAGACACACGTTTAAAGGTTTCTGGCTCAATTCCCTTCGTTCCATGAACAATGGTTACCTTATGTTTAAGAACTGCTTTGACTTGTTGACAGACTGAACGAATGGCTTCAGTTGGTAAGACAAAAATAACAGCTGATACATCTGCTAAAGCTTGTTCAAGATTACTATAAGCTTTTAATTGTTCAGGAATGATAACATCCTTGAGATAAGTTGTATTACGATGGGTTTGATTAATTTCTTTGGCATGCTGCTCTAAATGTGTCCACAAACGGACATCATGACCATTTTCATTTAAAACAATCGCTAAAGCTGTTCCCCAGCTTCCAGCACCTAATACAGCGATCTTCTCCATATCTTCATCTCCTTAGCTGCGTTTTCTAGCAAATATTTTAATGGGTGTACCTTCAAAGCCGAATGCTTCTCGGATTCTATTTTCTAAAAAGCGTTGATACGAAAAATGCATCAGTTCTGGATCATTAACAAACACAACAAATGTTGGTGGTTTAACTGCCACTTGTGTGGCATATAGAATCTTCAATCTTCTTCCATTTATCGTTGGTGTCGGATTAAGTGCAACAGCATCCATAATCACATCGTTGAGAATACTTGTTTCTATACGTTTTGCATGATTCTCACTGACAAGACGAACTTTTGGCATTAATGTATGAATTCGTTTACTCGTTAAAGCTGAAAGAAAAACGATTGGCGCATAATCTAAAAATAAAAAATGTGCCCGAATTTGATCTTCAAACTTTTTCATAGCTTTGTGATCTGAATCAATAGTATCCCACTTATTAACAACGATTACGACTGCCTTACCATATTGATGAGCATAACCGGCAATTTTTTTATCTTGCTCGATAATGCCTGTCTCTGCATCAATTAAAGCTAAGACAACATCAGAACGTTCTATTGCTTTTAAAGCACGCAAAATACTATAACGTTCAGTTGATTCATAAATCTTGCCGCGCTTTCTCATCCCAGCTGTATCAATGATTACAAAATCCTGTCCATCAAATACAAAGGGTGAATCGATCGCATCACGAGTTGTGCCAGCAATATTACTTACAATAACACGATCTTGCTGCAAAATCGCATTGACAAGTGAGGACTTACCAACATTGGGACGACCAATCACACTAAAATATAAGGCATCATCATCTGCAGGGTCTTCCTCGAATTTTGGAAATAGGTGAAGGACTTGGTCAAGCATATCACCTAAACCTAACCCGTGAGTCCCAGATATCGGATAAGGCTCACCAAAACCAAGACTATAGAATTCATAAATCTCTTCTCTCATTTCAGGATTATCAACTTTATTAACAGCTAAAACAACTGGTTTATTTGATTTATAAAGAATCTTAGCAACTTCTTCATCAGCTGCTGTGATCCCATCCCTGCCATTGACAATAAAAATAATAACATCTGCTTCATTAATCGCAATATCAGCTTGTTCTCTCATTTGAACAAGCAGGGGTTCATCACCCAATTCTATTCCACCTGTATCAATTAAATTAAATTCAGTTGTTAACCATTCAACTTTAGAATAAATTCGATCTCGTGTTACGCCAGGTATATCATCTACGATTGAAATTCTTTCTCCGACAAGTCGGTTAAAAATAGTTGATTTCCCAACGTTTGGACGTCCAACTATTGCTACAACAGATTTCCGCATGAAAGGGTCATCCTTTCTATAATTTACTAAGTTCAGCTATAAAATGCTTCTCTCTAACTTATATAGTTTAGCAAAACTATGCATTTTAAACAATCTTTTCTGATCATGAACTTTTTAAATCTGGGTTTATCGAGACTTTCACAAAAAAATAAGAAATTGGCTATAATTCTTCTTTTCACATGCTTCAAAGAATATTTTTTAAAGTTTGCTTTGAATGTTCTACCGTTTATAAAAAGAAAAGACAGCCATTTTAATGCACATGACTGTCTAATATAAAATATATGCATGGACTAACTTTCCTCAATTGCTGTTTGCTGTGGTACTGTTTTTAGTGTCAATAAATAGATCGTCACCACAGTCGCAATTAGAGTTAGCATAACTTTCAAATAAATATGAGGTACAATGATAATAGAGATTATCATCGATAACCAAAGAATGACAATGGCACTGATCTTTGTTTTTACTGGAATTGCCTTATACTTAATATAATCATGGATATACTTGCCAAATACTTTATGATTGATTAACCAATGATATAATCGCTTTGAGCTACGCAAATAAAAAAAAGCACTCACTAATAAAAAGGGCGTCGTCGGCAAGATTGGCAGAAAAATACCCAATATAGCCAACCCTAACGTCATCGAGCCAAATAAAATGTAGAATAATTTCTTAATATAAGTTAAATTCATATGTAAAGTCTCCTTCCCCTACTAACAATTGGAGCAGATGTATGTAAATAACAAGCTTTTTGACCATTTCAAGCAACAAAATTAAGCTGTTTTCTACATTGAGCATTCCCAGATTGATCCGAAATATTCATGTGTTTTTTCACGATTAGAAGGATAACAAAACTTCAATCAGTGGGAGTTGGACCTACAGGATGTAGGTCATGCATATGGTTCCGGTGCCCCGAGTTTTACGGACGATTATCTGTGATAAACAAGTTTGTCAAACGTACCTTATCACCCTATTTTAATCATAAATACTCTTGCAGCTGATTAATTGTTAGTTTTGCCATTTTTACAGTCTCCCTTCTATTTATTCTATCATTTTCTCATCTTTAGTCGCAAAATTATTAACTACACATGTGCAATTCTTACATTGTTCTATATTACTTAGATATTTTAAAGTCGATATTCATGATAAAATGAGATAACAATTGAGTGTATAATGGGTTGATATTCATAAGATAAGACAATAGCAAAAGGCTGAATAGCTTTTTGTTGCAAAATATATTAAATTTAAAGAAACCGCTTAACGGCATAAACAAAAGTTTTACAAAAGGAGACCCAATGATTAATATAAAAGAAATTATCACCTCTAATCAATTATCTGTTGATAGCTATGAAGAGCTAAAATCAGGCTATTCCTCCGCAAAGAAATATAAACTTTATTCTGCTGAGAGAAAACCATTATATCTTTTGAAAATCTACGATCTTAAGAAAAAGGATAGAATTAAACAGCAATTTAAGTTATTAAATAAACATTATGAAAATAACGTGTTATGCCCAAAAGCAATCATATTTAATTTTAATAAGACCGAACAGATATGTTATTTGATTTTATCTTATCTAGAAGGGACAAGTGGCGATATAGTTTTGCCAACATTAACAGAAGATTCACAATATAAGATAGGATTACAAGCTGGAAAAGAGTTAAGGAAAATACATTTAATGACTCCAGAGACTTCATTTAATGGGTACAAAAAGCGATTAAATAAATATCAAAATAAAAGAGCGACCTGTAAAAGGTTAGGTCTTACTTTCTATCAACAGAAATTTGTAGAAAATTATATCAATGAGCATATACACCTGCTAAAAAATAGTCCTGTTTGCTTCCAACATGACGATTTTCATCCGCAAAATATCATTATAAAGAATCAAAAGATAGCTGGTATTATTGATTTCGACTCATTCGATTGGGGAGATCCATTTGAAGAATTTTTTAAACTGCCTAAATATACAGTGCAAACAAGTATCCATTTTGCTAAAGGTCAAGTGATGGGATATTTTGCTTGCAGTATCCCTGACGAGTTCTGGAAAAAATACAACTTGTTCGTTGCACTGAATCAACATGCCAGCCAAATTGGCGGTTATTCGATGGGAAATTTAGCATATGTGAAAGAGAGAACGAAGCATATAATCGATACCCATGATTTTATCACTAATAAGCCACCTAAATGGTTTACGGAATAGAACTGATCATTTTCGAATGATGAATACCCCTTCCCTTCATTTCTACAGACATTTGAAGTGGCAGGTCAAGGGTTATCAACATTCAAGATGACGATTAACCAATAGAGGGGTCGACACACTGGTGTACTGAACATATCCAACTCCTCTGTCCCATTGGTCCTGCCCCCCTGAGACTACTTGAGTCTTTATCTTCCATAAAAGAACAGATAACGCAATGACCTTGCAACTTTAAGTTACTTTATAGCTAAATGTGAGCAGGTGAAAAAGGATCATAAGGAAGATCACTAAATAAAGTGAGCTAAATAGCGCAGCATCTCCGACAATTATGTGCCAATTAAGTTTTTGAACATTGTAGGCAAATAGCCATTCCCCTGTAAGACATGAAGTCACAAGAAGTATTATTCGTTCTTTGTATGCTCTAACAAAAATAAGTAGAATACACATGAAAACAAGAGCAATCAAGAAAAACTCATTAGCTAATACCCAAATCGGACTTGTAATAAATAAATAACGAAAGCCGACATACATTATAATTAAACAAAAGAGCAGATAATAATTAAAATAATTTGTCGATTTCATTATAGTGATTAACCAAAAAATGGCTAAGCAATATAGATAGGGTAAAGTAAAGGTTAAATGATCAACCTGAATATGAAAGTTAATCAAAATAACATTAAACATTAAACCAATCACTATGAGTCTTTTGACTGTGATGTGATATGTTGAGAAAAAACTAAAAAAAATGATACCTAACCAACTAAACCAATAATAAACCATTCTCATCCCTCCACTTGCTATCTCAGTATGGCTATTATTTTCAATTACTAAACCAAAAAAGAAGCTGTTGCAAAATGTATGATGTACATCTTTTTGGATAATCTAATCGATCGCACGGCAATCCTTTGTTTGAATATCAAAGCCCGTTCACAGTCTTAACTCCCAGCTAGAAAAACGGAGTAGAGCACACCTATTCAGTATTTCGATCGATTATTTAAGCCAAAATGTCGGATAGAGACTCTCTATCACGCATTTCAAACGAAATTCCAAATTAAAATGTCGGATAGAGACCTTCTATCATGCTTTTTAATAAAAATTACAAATTAAAATGACAGATAGCCCCCTTCTATCAATTATTTCAATCAAGGTCCCAAGCCAAAATGTCGAATAGAACCTATCAATCCAGTACTTTGAGTGAAATGGCAAGCCAAAAAGTTGAAAAGAATGGTTCAATCATAGTTTCAATACTGACAAAGAGAAAAGCTATTGCACAATATATACTTCATTGTGCAATAGCTCTGTTTTCGGCAAATAATGTTGGTAAATAAAATTTTTACAATATTTGTTTAAAATAAAGCTCTTTAAAATCATATTCCTAATGTTAAACCCTAGTAATCGGTCACGATATTTTTCCTTCATTTAAAATGACTGTTTAATTATCAGCGAATCACAAGTCTGCACCATTGCTTGCGATCACTTTTTGATACCAATAAAACGAATCTTTTTTAAACCGGTCGCCTGTACCTTTACCGAAATCATCCAAATCTACATAGACAAAACCATATCTTTTACTCATTTCTGCTGTACCAGAACTGACTAAATCAATCGGTCCCCAAGGTAAGTAAGCGAAGATATCTACCCCATCCTTAACAGCCTCACCAACTGCTTGGATATGTTGTCGCAAATAATCAATTCTATAATCATCATGAACTGTACCATCTTCAAAAACATCCTCATAACCAAAGCCGTTTTCTGCAATCATGATTGGTTTTTGATAACGAGCCCAATATTGACTTAAAGAGTGATAAAGACCTAATGGATCGATCGTCCAACCCCAGGCGTTTGCTTCTAAATAAGGGTTTTCACTAATAGTAGCCGGGTCCATTGTATTTTTCTCTGAATCAAGTGTTCTAGAATAATAGTAAGAAAGCGCTAGGAAGTCTAACGTGTTTTCTTTTATAATTATTTTATCTTCTTCACTAATATTAATATTAATGTTATTTTCTTTAAAATATCTAAACATATGTCTTGGATATTCTCCCCTTAACTGAACATCTGCGTAGAAATATTGCATCCGGATTCTTTTCATTGCAAAAACAATATCCTCTGGCTTACAAGTATGTGGATAATAGGTACAGTCAGCCAGCATGATACCAATTTTAATCTCTGGATTAAGCTTTTTGGCATATTGTTTTAATTTTGCATTGATGATAAATTGATGATGAATGGCTTGATACTGATCTTCTACAAGGTTGTCCGTTTTATCTCTTAAAATTCCTACAGATTTAAATGAGTTATATTGAATCAAATTAGTTTGATTAAACGGAATCCAACATTTAACTTTATCTCCATACCGATCTAGCAATACTTTTCCATAACGAGTCATAAACTCGATAAGCTTAGGGTTACGGAATCCTCCATATTCGGTTAATAAATGAAGTGGAATATCATAATGGAACATAGTCACAATCGGTTCCATACCAGCATTTACTACTTCATTAATAACTTTATCATAGAATTCAAGTCCTTTTTGATTGGGTTCAAGCTCGTCTCCATTTGGAAAAATCCTCGGCCAAGCAATTGAAAATCTAAAACTATTAAATCCCATTTCTTTCATTAACGCAATGTCTTCCTTATATCGATAATAGAACCCATTCCCATGTCTCTTAGGATAGTAGCCTTCCTTGTCAGTTACTGCCTTTGCCAAAGTCTCACTCGTATGCTCGTTTTCAACCAATTTACTTCGGTATTTTTTTCGATCCAAAGTTGAATTATATTTGTGAATATCAGATGTTGAAAGCCCTCTGCCATCTACATCATAAGCACCTTCTATTTGACAAGCCGCTGTTGCTCCTCCCCATAGAAAACCCTTTGGAAAATTATATTTAACATTATTCATTATGAATCTCTCCCTTATTGTTTATATTTTTCTCTCTCACTATTTATCATTATTTATTATCTTTTACTCACCGTTAATTCATATAACTCAATTATCTGTTTCATCAGACGTATTTCCGACATAATTGTCATCAAATGGTCTTGTGCATGATTGAATAATAAAGAAGGTTCATGTTTAATTCCTCGTGCCTCATCTTGGATAATTCTCGTTTGAGAACGATGTGCTTTTAAAATTCCATTTGAATTTGCTTCATTAATTTTTTCATAAGCAGCCTTAAAATCTTCTTCTTTTGCTAATTTAAATGCTTCATCAGCCAATGCTCTTGCATTTCCTGCATGTAAGATGATTTGCATAGCAACAGAATTTAATTCATTTTCTTCATCTACTATTTTGTCTGAATTTGACATATTTATCCACCCATCCCTTTAATTTATGTTTCTTCACCTTATTTATCACAGTGTAAACTGTGGTTATTCGTCCCATCACATTGTCGGCACTGCCACGTCCTATGCCTCTTAAAACTCCCACTCTAATAAATAAGGAAATAGTTTTTTCTAAGCAAGAGATTCAACAACTAATAACGACCCGATTGGTTCAGACCTATAGGTTTATAGGTCACAAAAGTGTCGCGACAATTCTTTTTTTGTAGGGTGAGTCATTCTTGCCTAAGGCGTCACATACTTAGCTCTTATTCTCTAGGATAGTGGAGGTAGACTAAAACCGCTACGTCTGGGACTGAAACTCAAAATAAGCTAGATACATACTTATTCTTGCGGTGTAAATACTCCGTCAGTGCAATTACTCGTCCCACCGGATACATTGACATGATCCAGATTGGATAGGCTTACCCCCACTAAATGAAGTTTTACTTTATCCTACTAATCCTTCAGTTGTTTGTTCTGCTTCTTCCTGCAATTTTTGTTTTTCATATACTTTAAAGAATGGATACCAAGTGACAAGGTATATTCCAAATAGAAGAATAAAAAAGAATACTGCGCGAAAATCTTCTGTAATCATGACACTTGCAAAGGGATCAGGAATTTGTCCCACTTGGATCATTTGAGCTGGAATATTCAAAAGATTACTTCTCATTGCAAGATACACCACTGTTGGTCCCGTAATAGCGTTAATCCACATGGGTACCATCAGTAGTGGATTCAAAACGACAGGTGCACTATATACAATCGGTTCGTTAATATTAAAAATAGACGGTATGATCGTGAGCTTGCCTATTGTTTTTAAATCTTTTGATTTAGAGAAAAGCATTAATAAATTTAACGTTAAGGTAGCGCCAATTCCCCCCATTGTAATAAGGCCAGCTGTAAATACTGTTTCCCTTGTTACGATATTTACTGGATCTAAACCTTGTGAGACAAGTTCTATATTAGCAACTATACCTGCCATGAAAATTGGTGTTATAACACCGTTCGTCACCCAACTAGACATCCCTATGCTGTAAAAGAAAGACATCATAAATATTATTAAAATAAACCCTGGTAAAGTTTGACCAAAAGTCTGAATTGGTGAAAATGCATCAAGAATCAAATCAAAAATATCTAAATTAAATCTAAAACTTAATAATGCGGCTATTCCAATTGAAACAAAGATTGGAATAATATTATGAATCCATCCAATTACAAAATCCGGTAAACTAGATTCGCTTAATAAGTTCATTTTTCCAACCAGGTTAAAAATAATAGCGACTAAATAACCTGCGATAATCCCCGCTAAAATGCCCATAGGACCCAAGCGAGCGAATTCAACTGTCATCATGCCGTTATCATTAATGATAGGACTAGTAAACAGAAGAAAAACTGCAACAGCTGTTAAACCTGCATTTACCGTATAATTTATGCGTCCTAACTCTTCCATAGCCTGATTTGCCAGTATAAATGCAGTTATCACTCCTAACATGCCAAAAGTGAAATCAGCAATTCTACCTAAATCAGGTAAAGCATCTATATAAGAACGTACAACGTTATATAGGAAAATGAGTGATCCTGTTAAAATAAACGGAATAATTTTCCTCATAGTGGTTGATAAAGCTGCCACCCAGGGTTTTTGTGTGAATTTATTTACTGTTGGAGCAAATGAATTAGTTAACCAGTTCATAAAAGTTTTCAATTTTTCCTACCTCCTTTTATTTCTTTTATTTTCAAAAGTCTGTACTCTTTCCTACCCACAATAATGTTTGATCAAAAATCATTGTGAGCTTCTCAAAAGAACTTGAAAGAACCTATAAAGTAGCTTGATTAAGTTTTCATCACATTCTCCATACTAATAAAGGAATGTGATAAAAGATTTTGATTAGCTGTTATAGTTAAATTAGATGATCATTTCTTTAGCACATTTACTAAATATTAAAGAATAACCTAATAAATTTATTCATTGACATTTATTACAGATTTAATTTTAACTAGTATCTTTCCAACTTATTTAGGAAAACTTTGTTATCATTTTAAATGTAGGCCACTCAATGGTGAATGTTTTAGTCGTCTTAAGACACATTTATAAATCTCACCGAAAATACTTGCCTATTCTGAACTAACTCTTTTCTTTAAGTTCAAAGGCGAAATCTAATAACTTATCACCATCTAAGGTACCGTAAATTTTTTGTGGAATGACATCTACCAATACATTTAACGGTTTAGCTAATTCAGTAAACTTATCCTTATAAGCCTCAAAATGTGGACCTAATAACAAAACATCTATTGTTGGTAAGTGTGAGACGGCTTCCGTTTCACTTTTCGCCTGTACTTGTACATCTATCCCCCTCTTCTTTGCTGCTTTTCTTGTTTTTTGGGCTAAAAACCCACTGGACAGACCTGCGCCACAACATAATAAGATTTTTAAGCTTTCTATGATGAATCTCTCCTTTTCTATTTGATGACTCCATTATGAATTGAAATTTGAAACGCCTCCACTTCTCTTTTGCACGGTAGCGTGAAAAAAGAAAAACAAAGATATTTCACCCCATCGTGCAATTGACAAGTTGAATGATCAACCGGTTTAATTATAAGTTAAATATATATTTCAAAGTAGGGATGATATTATGGTAGACAAGAAAAAAAGGTTAATGTTTTATTTACTGGAGCAACAATCTTCTTGCACTGCTTCTGAATTGGCTAAATTTTTAGATATTTCTATTCGAACGGTTAAAACATATATCAAAGATATTAATTTAATGACCGACAAGAAGATCATTCACTCTTCTAATAAAGGTTATTTAATTAACAAACAAGACGCACTCTCTTTCTTAGGTAAACAGCATTCTTTTCCACAGAATTACTCGGAAAGAGCTTTTTATATTATCAAAAAAATACTAGTCGAACACAAAAATCCAAACGTTTTTGATCTTTGTGATGAATGGTTTATCAGCTACTCTACTTTTAAAGCTGATCTTGCAAAAATGAACACTACTTTTCAGATTTTTAATGTTCGTTTTTCTACTCAAAATGATATTGTGCAAATAAAAGGAGCCGAAAAGGATAAGCGTTCTTTATTATCTAGTGTCATTTTTAAGGAAACCAATAACCGTGTTCTTGAATTAAATACATTAAAGGAATCATTTGGAGAAGAGGATATTGGGAAAATAACCAATATTATTAATGATTTTTTTAAAAAAGACAATTATAATTTAAATAATTTCTCTTATATGAACTTGTTGTTACACTTCTCTATTCTTATCGATAGGGTAAAAAAAGGACACTATCTTTCAGAAATTCGTGAAATCATGACGGAAAATACAGAAGAATTAGCCTTGATTGAAAAGCTATCGGAAAGGATTGAAGAAGATTTTTCAATTCGCTTAAATGCTTATGAAAGAAATGAAATTTATATCCTCTTTAAAACAAATGTTAATTATCTGATTGATTCCAATTATAAGCAATTGAAAAAGGTGATTGGTTCGGAGTATCTAAATACAGTTTATGAAATAATTGATGAAGTTTCCGACCTATATTCGATTGATTTAAACCATGAAAGTTTTACCGTTCCTTTTGGCTTACATATTAGGTCTTTGGTGACTAGAGCTTCTTTAAAAAAACATAATAAAAATCCCTTTTTAGAAAAAATAAAACGTGATTGGCCGATTATCTATGATATAGCAATCTTTATATCATTAAGACTTTCTGACATCTATAACATAGACATAAAAGAGGATGAAGTCGCTTTTATTTTTCTTCATATTGGAACAGAAATTGACCGACAAAATTCAACAACGAATAAATTAAAATGTATCCTACTGTGTCCAGATTATTTAGGTCTTGAAAAAAAGATCTACAATCAATTGTTGTTGGAATTTGCTAATGATATATCCATTGAAGCCATCATATCCAGTTTTGAAGAAGTAGATAATTATGCTTTTGATTTACTGATTACCGTTATGGAAGATGAGCGAAATAATTATTATCCATCTGTATTGATTTCTCCATTTCAACTTGATAAGCAAAAAAAGGAGATTCACGAAAAAATACATGAAACACAACAAGCGAAGAAAAATGAACTGATCTTCAACAACTTTGAAAAATATTTTAATGAAGAGTTATTCTTTACGGTCGAAAATATTTCTAAAAATAAGGTTATTGAAACAATTTGCGATAAAATGGAAGAGATGGGCTTTGTTTCAGATTCTTTCAAAGCAGATGTTTTCGAAAGAGAGAATGCTTCTTCTACATCCTTTGGACAAGTCGCCATCCCCCATTCTGTGCATATGAATGCCCTACAAACCAAAATTGGTATCGCAATTAGTAAGAGAGGAATTACTTGGGGAGATAATATTGTAAACGTTGTCTTGCTTATAGCTGTTAACAAACTCGATAAGGAAGTATTTTTAACGATAAATGACTCCATACTATCTTTATTTGAGAATCAAAATGTCTTTGAAATAATGAAAAATGCATCAAGCTTATCCGATTTCAAAGATATTGTTTTTTTAAATATATAATTCAATTTATCTTTATAGAGAATGCCCAAAAAGTCCGTTAAAAAATATCACCGCCTGTGTCAAACGTCGAAGGTACCATATTTTACGGGCTTTTTGGCTTGTTTTTTCTTTACTCATGTATCCAAATGCAATCCATTCGGTTTCTGGAAAGTGACAAAACTTTTTCTTCATGAAAAACCATCTACTCAAAACGATGCCATCTTAAACTTTTCGGTTCGGGGTCTTTTCATCTTTATTTGAACACCCATATGGCGAATAAAGGTTGTACGTTAAATAGCGTCAGTGAGTTTTATTTTAAACCCACCAACGCTATTTATTGTATAGAGCTATATTTTAATGTTTTATTCTTTAAATTTATCTAATTGATCACCAATCACATCACTAAATGAAAAGCCTGCCTCGTCGTCTTCTTTTTCATACGATTTTAACTCTTGTTGATTTTTTTCAATTTCTATTTCCTTAATACTTAGTGAAATACGTTTGTCTGCTTCATTAACATCAAGGACTTTCACTTGAACCTTTTGGTCAACTTCTAAAACCTCTTGCGGTGTACCAATGTGTTCAGTTGAAATTTGTGAAATATGAACTAAGCCTTCAACTCTAGGAAGTACCTCAACAAATGCCCCAAAATGGACTAATCGTTTGACAACACCTTCAACAACGTCACCTGGAGACAGTTTACTTTCAACATTTTCCCATGGTCCTGGTAAAGTAGCTTTAACTGATAATGAAATACGTTCAGACTCTGGATCAATGGAAAGAATTTTAACCTTTATTAACTCATCTTCTTTTACAACATCATTTGCATGCTCAACATGCTCATGGGCTAATTCAGAAATATGAACAAGACCATCAATACCACCTAAATCAACAAAGACACCAAAATCAGTGATTCTGGCAACTTTTCCTTCAACAACTTGTCCTTCTTGTAGGTTAGCGAGCAGTTCTTCTTTTTTCACTTCTTCTTCCGCTTCAACGACCGCTCGATGAGAAAGAATCACACGGTTTTTCGTTTGATCAAGTTCAACCACTTTTAAACTAAGTGTTGTATCTAAATAATTAGAAAAATCATCAACAAAATGGGTTTCTACTAATGAAGCTGGAACAAAACCTCTGACACCAACATCAACGACCAAACCACCTTTAACAATCTCTTTAACAGTGGCTTCAAATACTTCACCAGTTTCTAATTTATCTTCTAAATCGTTCCATGCTTGTTCAGTATCAACAGCTTGTTTTGATAAGATAACTTCATCATCAGTTATCTTCTTTATCTTTAATGTTAATTCATCATCGATATTAACGATCTCACCAGCTGTTTCGATATGAAGATTCGATAATTCATTGATCGGAACGATACCATCTGTTTTCCAACCAATATCTACTAGAACTTGCTTATCTTCTACTTTAACGACTTTACCTGTCACCTGTTCACCTACAGTTAATTCTTTTAGTTCTGATACTTCTTTATTCATTTCATCCATAAAAAGAGCCTCCTTCAATTTACAACAAAAAATATAACTATCTTTTTCTAACTTCTAACATTTAAACGAATTTGTCAAGTCATATCGTTTATATTTAAGAATTAGTTTTTAATAAATGCTTTAATTCGTCCATAATTTTATCTGTTGCTTCTTTAGCAGATGCTTTTTGTTCGCGTAATGAAGTCATTTCAACTGGAGAACCAAAAACAACTTTTAATTTACGACCAATTTTGTATGGTCCCATTATAACACATGGAACGACAATTGCATCTGATCGAAGAGCAAAAAAGCCAATTCCTGATAAGCCTTCTCTTAATTCACCTGTCTTACTTCTTGTCCCCTCCGGAAATATTCCTAGAGCTTTCCCATCTTTAAGAAGATTTAAAGCATGTCTTAATGCTTGACGATCTTTCATCCCTCGTTTGATTGGAAAAACATTTAAATGTGTTAATAATTTATTTAACCATCTCTTTTCAAATAATTCTTCCTTTGCTAGAAAATGAATATCTCTAGTCGCAGCTCCCCCAACAATTGGTGGATCAAAGTTAGAAATATGGTTAGAACAAATAATAACGGGGCCACTTTCAGGAATATGCTCTTTACCAATCACCTCCATCCGATAAAGCGGTTTTAATAGATACCAAACAAGATTTTTGGCAAATCGATAAAAAGACATCTACTTCTCTCCTTTGCGCTCAATAATCTTCAGTATTTTTTCAACAACTTGATCAATACTTAAAGACGTCGTATCTAATTCAATCGCATCATCAGCTTTTATTAATGGCGATTCTTTTCTTTCCATATCAAGCTTATCTCTAGCTGCGATTTCCTTTTTTAATTGTTCAAGATTGGTTTGATAACCCTTTGCCATATTTTCTTTACAACGACGTTCTGCACGCTCATCAACTGATGCAATAAGGAAAATTTTTACTTCAGCTTCTGGAATGACATGGCTACCAATATCTCTGCCATCCATCACAACATTGCTTTCTTTTGCCAGTTCCCGTTGATGATTAACCATCACTTGACGAACCAGTCGATGTTTGGCCACAGCTGATACACGATTAGTTACGGCTTCACTTCTTATTTTCTCCGTTACATCAAGATCATCAAGAATGACTCTTTGCTCCTGATTGGACTGAATCAGTTTAATTCTCGTTTCAAGTAATAATTGATAAAGAGCCTCTTCGTCATTAATATCAACTTTCTGTTCTATTGCCTTTAATGTAATGGCACGATACATGGCTCCTGTATCTATGTATATATAATTTAATTTATTTGCTATTTTTTTAGCAACAGTACTCTTACCAGCAGCTGCCGGACCATCTATTGCAATAGCTATTCCTTCATGTTTCATGGATTCGTCTTCCTCTCACTCTACATTCATTCTAAACAAAAGCTTATCTTGATAATAATTGTCTGCGTTCTTTAAGCTGTGTTTCAAAACAATACTGAATCATAAGCTGGCGGTCACGTTCATAAATATTGATAAACTTCATTGATAATATTTTTTTACTTTCTTTTGTCTTCTCATATGTTCGAATCACCTCTGCTCGAGCAAAAATATAATCAATTTCATCATCTTTTGAGCATAGAACAATGACCAAATCTAAAGCTGTAGTAGGTTCTATTTGAATACCTTCTGGGAGGATAACAGAAATACCTCCACCACTTACATCTTTCGTAACTGTTGTGAACTCTTTTTCTTCATCATTAGGATCACTAATGGCAACATCTAGATTTGCATCAACTCTTACATATTCTCTGCGTTGTACCTTTTTAAGTTCATTTTGATCAAAACGCAATAATAACATCGGTACTTTTTCTCTTTTGCGATCGACAATTTCAGTATGAAATTTATATACTGCTTGATCTTTTCCCACAAAATAAGCAGAGAAAAAGGTTCCTTTAGGAAAATAATCAGTTCGACCTGTTTGGGTATTAATTGGATAATCTATGTAAAGAATCGCTCCCTTTTGTTCGACAATACGACATCTGAATCGTTGGATTTCCTCTTGTTCATGGTCATACTCTAATGTTAACATCGTACCTATCTTAACCATTAAAACTTTCACCTCCACAAATATAACTAATTATATTATGACAAACAATACAGTAAATAGGCAAGGTAATATATTAAATTAAATAGGAAAAAGCACCCCTTTTGTCATTATGGATGCTTTCTTCCTCTTACAGCAAAGTTTTCTGTCTATATTTTTATTTTAATCCCATTTACTCTCAACATCATGCATTAACTCAACAAATACTTCATTGCCCGTATTGGCATCAATAAAAATCCGATAGGTGTCTTGATCAAGGGTACCAAAGAAAGCATAGGCAAGAACTTCATTGCCCGCTTCATCTTCAACAATGGCTAAATGTTGGTCCTCAATATTTAATGCCGAGCTCACATGATCACTTGCCTCATCGAGGGATAGCTCTGGCTCTTCTATCTCTCTTTCACGATGATTCCGATAAAAATCAGTTGCACTAAAGCCAATAATATCTCCAGTATCTAAAGCCACTTTGACCATAATTTGATCTGGATAAATCCAGACATCATCCTGACTAACAGCATATTGAAATAGACCTGTGTGATCATATTGACTAGAGCGCAAGCGTTTAACATCATCAAAACCTTGTTCCTTTAAAAGCTGATTAGCCTTCTGTTCTGCATCATGTAAGCTTATCTCTGCCTCTGATAAATCACGGCTAATCATATAGGATAAAACATGTCCGCCCTTTTCTGTAATTTCTACATAACCTTGTTGATCATCATGTGTAAAAGACCCACTATAGGTATCTAATTGTGCACCTTCTCCACTTTTTTGTAAATCGATCTCTAATTCCTCTGTTAAATCAAATTGCTCCCTGATCAAGTCACTCACTTCTTCTTCAGATATAGACTCACCATCAACAAATTGGAAGGACTCTTGCTGTGATGGGAAATCTGATGATAAGTTATGAAAGTGGGATTCGTTAAAACCAGACGTGTATTCTTCTACTGCTGTGAAACCATCAATAATATGATTAGGTTGCTCTCGATCATTGTTCGCTAGGGCAAGTTCAACATCGACCCATCTAAGCTGGTCATCAAAAACCTTATGTTGGACTGTCCTCAGTTCTTTTCGAATCTCATTAGCCGATTCATATAATGAAGATAAACGGTCTGTTTCATCATCTGATAGAGGTTCATTATCAAGATCACGTATCGCTACGTGATATGTGAATTCTCCGATATCGGCTAAAAAACTTTCTGTTTTACTAAACGGTAATAAACCTAATGGCAATTGGCTTACATCACTTTGAGCCTGCGAAGTTAATTGCCATATATCTAGCATTTGAGGTGATAAGGTATCTTTGGTATTTAATGCTAGTGTTGTTCCAATCTTGTCATATAAAAGATCAACATGATATGTTAAATCATGAAATGCACGTTGATAATTATTTTCTGCATGAACCATTACTGATTCTTTTTCAGTAAATTGGCGATAACCCCAGATCCCAGTTGAAATTAAACCGATTGAAAGTATCGTAATAATAATCCATCTTTTCATGCAAATCCCTCCTTTTTAATAGCAAAAAATGTGTTTACCAATTCTTTTAATTTGCGGTCGTGACCAAATCCAGTTACTTGTTGCTGTATCTGGATTAAAATAATAAATAGCTTCACCTGTTGGATCCCAGCCATTTATCGCATCAAGTACAGCTCTTTGTGATGTTTCATCTGGTTCTAAATAGATTTGCCCATCAGCTACCGCTGTAAAAGCTAAGGGTTCATAAATCACGCTAGAAACCGTGTCTGGAAATATTGGACTTTGAATCCGATTTAAAATGACTGCAGCAACAGCAACTTGTCCTTCATAGGGTTCACCACGTGCCTCACCATAAACAGCTTGAGCCATTAAGCGAATATCATTTTGTGAAAAACCATTCGGAATATTTACCGAGGTCGGTTCAATTGGTGCTTCAGTTACTGAGGTCTGATCATCAGCTGTTTGTGACTCTTGATCTGTGCCTTGGTCAGTTCCTTGATCAGTACTTTGATCTGATTCCGCTTGATTTTGTTGTTGAGGCGCTTCCTCTGCTTTTGGCTGTGATTTAGAGGAACCTTGTTTAACTTGGTCTTCTAAATCCATACCACCATAATGCGTAAAGGAATTACCTGCATCAATATTTTTTCGAACAAATTCCTTATCATAGTCACTATTTTGGACTAATTTATCCTTAGCCTCTTTTCCCGCTAAACCATCAATCTCCATGCCAAACTCATACTGAAAATTTCGTAACGCCCAATATGTTCCCCAACCAAATACCCCATCGATTTGACTATTAAAAAAACCAAGATATTGTAGTCTTGCTTGAAGTTCAACGACATCCTCTCCGGTTGCACCATGTTGAATAACCTGCGGACTAAATGCCTGTGATTCATGCCAATGATTAAAGCTTATACCTGTAATTATCGTTAATGTAATTAAACACTTTACAATCATACTTTTCATTTAATCGCCTCCTGAGTTATCCTAATATTCATTAGTTACTCATTAGCTTTTATAAAAGTTTACTTTTTATACACAAAATACTCAGATCATTTACAGCAAATCTTCAATATGTCAAAAGTTTTATCAGGCTTCTGAGTTTCAATTTTAGAAAGAGTATCATATAATGGTTGAAAGATGTCATTCCATTTTATTGGGGCATCATATAATAAGTGGAGGTGATTGACATGCGATTAGAAAGAATTTCAGCCAATAAATTTAAAATTTTTTTAACATTTGATGATTTAGTTGAACGAGGATTAGCAGATGACTTAATGTTAGAGAACCTACCTGGTATGCAAATTCAATTTCATGACATGATGATTGAAGCAAGTGATGAACTGGATATTGAGTTGTCTGGCGTATTGACGGTGCAGGTTTACATGATACAGGCACAGGGCATGTTAATTATCGTAACTCAAGAAGATTTAGAGGATGAGAATGAAGAAGAGGATGACTATATCGAAATGCAAGTGACACTTTCAGAAAGAAAATCGTTACTTTATTTATTTGAGGATTTCGAAGACATCATTCAATTTGCTAAAATTGCAGAACGACTAAATATTAACTCTGGGGCAATTTATTTCTATCAAGACCATTATTATTTGTATTTTCCTGAAAGCCTGCTAGACGAACACATCAAGGAAGATTTAATCGCTTTATTATCAGAATACTCTACTGCTACTGTTGTCTCTCCAGAACAAATTTTTGAATATGGTAAACCCATTATGACGGATAATGCCATGTTGCAAACACGAAATTTCTTTAAATAAACAGATCATCTGGGCGACCATTTCAGCATGATTATGGTTCAAGTTAACAACTAGAGACCTAGGAGCAGAAATTCAGAAACACTTAAACTAAATACAGCTACTTTAAAAAAATGGGTTACAATGATGCCATACTTAACCTTATCAAGAAGAATAATAAAACCGAATGCAATCCGTACTAAAGTTGATTGCACTCGGTTTATTTTCATTTAAATCATAAAGCTAAATTAATAAATCGTTCATTTAATAACTGTCTATGTGATTAAGTCAACTTTCCTCTATTAAAACATCTCTTCAAAAGTTCAAATCATTTATTTTAATGATATCATCTTATCTGCATCATAAAATCATGTGACAATCGAAGCTAAAGAAGCTCTGTTCTCGTTACATAATAACGTTCAATGATATTCGTCATTTATTCATCATTATCCCTTGTTTAATATTATTTCATTTGATAGGAACTCTCTTAGTGAAAGGGGATATACTGATTCATTGACTTGTAATGATGCTGAGCCGCTATTTTCAAAAAAATAATCCCCCCAATAGCTATAAGTCAAAACGAGAATAACAAGAATAACAAATAAAATCACAAAGAATCTAACAAAGGCAAAACTAATTTTCCACTGAATTTTCGCTTTTTTTTCGTCATGGATTGTACGCCTTGGCGGTAAATTAAGCACATCTATATCATCATCGTCAACCACATCATCAGAGAAAGGAGTTGAATCATTCTCTTCTTCCTGATGTTGATTGATTTCTTCCATTTGTGCTCTTAATAATTGCGCTTGGTCCTCTTTTGTTTCACTCATTTTTAATTCCTCCTGCTTCAAAAGGTAACAGAATCGATTTAAGTTGATCTGACCACGAATTGGGTTCTTGTTTTCGAATCGTTTGTTCAGGTAACCATTGTTCTAATGTAAAACCACAGTGATCACAACAGTGGTATTTTGCTGGAGAAACATTTAGTTGAAAATTTTTAAATAATTGTTCCCGACGACAATTGGAGGTATTTATCCACTCAAATAATTCATTAAACTTACGTATTTTATAGCGGTTGCGTGATTCAATTTTTCGAATGAATTCCTGCCTGATTGTTTGATCGAATCTTTTTATATCTACTTTATCTCCTTCTACTATCATACCAGTTTCTTCGAAAAAATTCTTGATAAAACGCCATTGTATTTCATTTAAGCCCCAATAATTGATAAACGTCGCTTGGTCCAATTTAATGCTTTCCTTATTTATCTTCTTTTGGTCAATATGAATGATCAGCGTTTCTAATATATCAGCTGGAGGTAATTCGTTCATAATCAACCTTCGTGGAAGCTGTTCATCACCGGGGGCAACAAGTGTTATACTCACGCTAGCTAATTGGTCACGACCGGCTCGACCGATTTCCTGAATAAAAGATTCTAGCTGGGTTGGGAGGTGATAATGAATGATTAAGCGAACATTTTGTTTATCAACACCCATCCCAAAGGCACTTGTCGAGCAAATAATATCAATTTGATTTTCGATAAATTGCTCTTGAATAAGTATGCGTTCATTTGTTTCAAGCTCACTATGATAAAAAGCAATCCTTAACTGATTAAATTTTTTGCTTAATAATAAAGCTACACGTTCCGATTCTTTTCTACTTGAAAAATAAATAATCGTTGGAACAGCATATTTATTAAACAAATCCATTAAAAATTCATCTTTTTCCCTTTGATGCGTAACATGTTGAACCATTAAGGCAATATTATCACGATCCATTTGGTAAATATGTTTTTTAAACGCAATGGCTTTAAAATGGTTGACAATATCTTCTTGTACATCAGGAGTTGCAGTTGCTGTTAATGCTAATACAGTGGGATGATCCAGTTGCTCAATTATATCATTTAATTTCAAATAATCAGGACGAAATTCATGACCCCACTGAGAAATACAATGCGCCTCATCAACTACAAATAAAGCGATAGTTAATTGCCGTAATTTTCGCATGACTATTTTGTTCCGGAGCATTTCAGGTGATAGATAAATCATCTTATATGTATGCAAATCGTTAAAAATTAAAGCCCGCTCATGGGTTGTATTAAAACTATTTAAAGCAACAACTTTTTTAAATCCTCTTTTTTTAAGTTGCTTGACCTGATCTGTCATCAACGAAAGCAGTGGAGTCACAATAATGACCGTTCCCTTGATCATAAAAGCGGGTAATTGATAGCATAAGGATTTTCCAGAACCAGTTGGTAATGTAGCAAAGACATGCTTTTTCTGTAAGACATCTTCGATAATGTCTCTTTGTCCAAGACGAAAAGAATCGTAGCCAAAATATTTTTTTAACATGTTTTCTAATTGATCCATAATAAAGCTCCTCACAACTTCACTAAACGGGCTCTAGCCATTGTTAATCGAATTTGAAAATAACTATAATGATCACCTAATAATTGCTTAATTGTCGATAAGCGATGATCTTCAACTTGGTTAATTTTAGCCAAAATATACTTAAATGCCTCAGGTTCGATAAATGGCGCAATATTAAATTCCGGGATTGAATAGGTTAATTCAACAATATGATCTTCAATCGTACTCCTTTTTAAACGACGTCTTTTCATTATCTGTTCGACAGAATAGCCTTGCAAGATCAATTGATATGTTTTTTCAGCTGATTGAGTCACAGTTGACTTTATCTGTTGTTGTTCTCTATTTGGAATAAATTTGAATAAAGGGTTAATTTGATTCATTTCTATGAAAGAAATAAGCTGATGATAGCTTGCTGTTAATAACAAATAGACATCATGTATGGATAGATTATACTTTATCGCTACTTGTTGAATCGTTAAACCAAATCTTTGGTAACCTGTTAAGCGCTCAACAAAAATTTGAGCTTGCTGTTCATCAATTGTAGCTAGAAATTTTGCTAAATGACCATGAACTTTGCTTAACCAGTTTATAGTGTCTTGGTTGTGTTGATAATATTGTTTAACCCACTTTTGTATAACAGAGCTATCAATAATCGGTTGAAATTGCTTATGATTCATCGATAAATTACTATATGTTTGTAAAGTTAAAAGCAAACGAGCCATAAAAGGTCCTGTTTTGTTAACATAATCGATTCCTTTAAATGCTTGGATCGGGTGATCATCCTTATGCTCATTTAAATACAGCTCTCCCATTTTAGTTAATTCTGCATGATTTTGATCATCTATTCTAAGATAATTTTGTTCAATTAAATGAGCAAGTACCTGTTCAAATTCTCTACGTTTGAGTTGATTATATATTGCATATAAATTAGTCAATTGATAGATATGGGCATCTTGGATCGTCTGCGCAGATCGTCTCCCGCTAAAAATATGGTAGATTGAAGCTGTACTGCGCTGGCCTTTTACAGAGCTAACTGCTAAAAGAATAAGATAATTAAACATAATCAGACACCCATTTCGCTAGGATTCTATTATATATCATAGCAATAATGGATCAATAATTCCATTTGAATTTAACCAAATGAGGATATTTTACTGGCTATAGTTAAATTTATTTATCCTGCAAAAAGGCTGTTACAAAATGTATGATGTCCATCTTGCAATAACTTCTTTTTATCTGTTAAATGATCTTATCATACAAAATCATTTATCCCCGACAGCCACTTACGAGAACCTATAGCAGAAAAGCTAAGTAAAATATACCTATTTCATTTTTTAGTCGAACTCCCTGCTTAAAAAGCCAAATAGAACACTGCTATTTCGTGCTTTGAGCAAAATACCGAGGTAAACACTGGATAGAGTCCTTCTATCATGCGTTTCAAGCAATATTCCAAGTCAAAATATCAGATAGTCCGCTTCTATCCCATTTTTTATCAATTTTCATTTCGAAAAGCCGAATAGAATGTATCTTTACAAAGAAAAGAGCTGTTACACAACATATCTTTCATTGTGTAACAGCCCCTTCCGCTTTTTAAATACAATACGGTGATGGTCCTTTTACTAGATTACTATGCTTTTGGCTTTTGCAAAGTCATACAGTGAATATTTCCACCGCACAAGGACCATTCACGACTCCAGATTTTAATAATCTTGCGTTCTGGCATGAGTTCTTGTAACATTTCACAAGCTTTATCATCTAATGGATCATTGAATTGCGGCACGACTAAAGCATTATTAATCATATAGGCATTTACGTAGGTTACCGCTAATGGTAAGCCAGCTTCACGTGTAGCCGCCGTTTGACTGATATCGATCCCTTCATTTTCTTCTTCTGTAATGTACAAGATTTCTGGGATTGGAATTTTATGAATTTCCAATTTACGTCCTTTGGCGTCTGTTTCTTTACTTAAAATATCATAAGCTTCTTTTAATGGTTTATATTGTGGGTTATTAACATCATCTGTCCACGAAAGAGCTACAACTCCTGGACGGACGAAGAAACAAACATCATCAATATGTCCATCAGTTTCATCAAAAGCCATACCATCTTTTAACCATATCACTTTTTCCAAATTCAAATATTCTTTCAAGAGTTCCTCGACTTCATCTCTTGATTTTCCTGGATTCCGATTTTCATTTACAACACTGTTTTCTGTCACAATCAGTGTACCTTCACCGTCTACTTGAATCGCACCACCTTCTACAATGAGTTTATCTGTCGCATCATAACGATCAATATTATCTAATTCTAGAAGCTTTTGTGCAAATTGACTGTCTAATTTCCATGGAAAATACAACCCTTCATCCAAACCGCCATAGGCATTAAAGTCCCAGTTGACACCGCGTATTTCGCCTTTATCATTAATGACATAGAAAGGCCCTTTATCTTGTGCCCAAGAATCATCAGTCGACATTTCGATCACTTGTACTTCTTCAGGGATTCGCGCTCGACAATTCTCATATTGTTCGGCTGAACAGATCACTCGAATCGTTTCGTAAGGCATCATTTTCTTGACAACATCCACAAATACTTTTTGGGCAGGCTTACCACCAAAACGCCACGTATCTTGTCTTTCTGGCCAGATAATCCATGAGCATTCGTGTTCTTCATATTCCGCCGGCATTCTGAATCCATCTTTTTTGGGAGTGCTATCTTTTATTGTTCTTGCCATTTTAAAACCATTCCTTTCTTTTTCTACATTGTGATTGTTGTACCACTTTTGTTCAATATTGCTTGCGATGCTTGGTCTAAAGAGGCAATCACCGCTTTTCTTCCCAATTTCGTTTGAGCAAATTCAATTCCTGCTTCAACTTTTGGCAGCATACTGCCAGCAGCAAATTGTTGCTCTTTAATATAGTGTCTCATCTCCTCTATCGTTGTATTTTTTAAAGCCTTTTGATTTTTACTGCCAAAATTGACAAATACATGATCAACTGCAGTCAAAATAATAAAAATATCTGCATCAACTAATTCTGCCATTTTAGCAGCAGCAAAATCTTTATCAATAACAGCGTCTACACCATGATAACGACCATCACTATAGGCAATCGGGATTCCACCACCCCCACAAGCAATGACGATTTGATTATTTTCAACAAGTAGTTTTAAACTTATCTTTTCATAAATATCAATGGGTTTTGGTGAAGCAACGACTCTGCGCCAGCCACGTCCAGCGTCTTCTTTATAAACCCGTTCACTATTGAGCATTAATTTTTTAGCTGTTTCCTCATCATAATAAGAACCAATCGGCTTCGTAGGATTAGAAAAAGCCACATCTTGTGAAT
Organism: Amphibacillus sp. Q70; assembly: GCF_052055485.1. GTDB lineage: Bacteria > Bacillota > Bacilli > Bacillales > Amphibacillaceae > Amphibacillus. The sequence goes on from NZ_CP197171.1 coordinate 3,246,709, forward strand.
CGACAACAACTTGTGTAAGCATCGTAACTACTGGTAAATTTTTAATACCACGGTTAACAAGTTCCTCATCGACAGCTTGTTGTAAATGATAACCAATATAGCCTTGGCTCATCGCCGTACATTCGGGAAAAGGCATGAGGCTGTGCCCATTTTTTTGCTTAAGTTCTTCAAAAGCCAGTCGGATTTGACCAACTTGTGGACCATTCCCATGACCGATCACTACTTGGTTTCCTGAAACAACCAGATCTACAATTGATTTGGCAGCTAGTTTTGCTCGAGATAGTTGTTCGTTTGCAGAATTCCCTAAAGAATTTCCACCTAATGCAATAACAATTCTAGCCATCGTCTTTCATCCTCCTAGCGTTTTGGCTGTTGTTGTGTAATACAATGGATATTGCCCCCACCGTAAACAACTTCAACAGTATTAACACCAACGATTTCTTTATCCGGGAAGATTTCTTCCATTTGTGTTAATGCCAGTTCATCATTGACATCGCCATATTGCGGTACGATAATTCCATCATTAGTGATCAAGAAATTTAAATAGGATGCAATGCAGGTGTCACCATCTTCGCGCGGAATTGTTCCTTCCACAAGATCAATTTTAAATTCTCCTTTGATCATCACTTCTTTTTCTGGACAGCAAACTTTATGAACCTTTAACTTTCGCCCTTTAGCATCTGTCATTTCAGATAAACGCTTGTAAGCATCTTGGGCCGCATCATAAAAAGGGCTTAGCTTATCATCAGTATAAATGCAAGCCACTTCACCTGGTCGAACAAAACAAGCAACATCGTCAACATGACCATTGGTTTCATCTGGATCAATTCCGTCTGTTAACCACAAGACTTTTTCACAATTTAGATAATCACAAAGTTTCTGTTCAATTTCTTCTTTACTTAATTCAGGATTACGCCCTTCACTTAATAAACACATTTCTGTCGTTAACACTGTCCCTTCGCCATCAACATGGATAGATCCACCTTCTAAGACAAAATCATCTGTTCGATAAGAATCAACTTTTTCAATCTCACAAATCTTTTGTGCCACTAAATCATCTTGATCCCATGGAAAATAAAGACCATCGACTAAACCTCCCCAAGCATTAAATTTCCAATCAACTGCCCGTAGTTCGCCTTTGTCATTTGTTAAGAAAGCTGGTCCAGAGTCACGTACCCAAGAATCATTATTCGACATTTCATAAACCGTGATTTCCGGCGGCAGTAGTTGCCGACAATTCTGAAATTGTTGTTGGGAAACTAAAACATTCATCGGAGTAAATTTGCTAATTACTTTAGCAACTTCGGCAAAAGCGTCTTGAGCAGGTTTCCCACCATCACGCCAATTATCAGGTCGTTCCGGCCAAATCATCCAAACCTTTTCTTGTGCTTCAAATTCAGCTGGCATTCTAAAACCATCTTGTTTCGGAGTTGAACCTTTTATTCTTTTAGCCATTTTTTTGCGCTCCTTCTTTTGTTATTTTTTTACACCAAATAATTACTTCTCCAACTAATACTAATAAAATCGAGCCGATTAAAATCGGGAGCTGTTCACTCAGTGTTTCAGAATCAAATTGCAAAGGAACTGCTGTAAATACCAAGGAAATAAGAATCAAAAGCATCGGCAAGATCATCAAGAATTTTAGAAAATTATCACTGCCGCTAACTTTAAATGGTCGAGGAGAACTTGGATCAATTTTTCGCAATTTATAAAAAGCTGGAAATGCAGGTACATAAGCCAATAACACCATCACTAAATTGAGTGAAAAGAAAGCCCAGAATAGATCTTGATTAGGTAGTAGTGGTGCTATAATCACAATAATTGAGGCAATGCCCCCATTCATCAAGGAGGAACCAATCGGCATGCCATTCTTTTTACTAACTTTACCAAACGGTTTTAACATATCACCTTGCTTGGCGGCGTAACAAGCTAGGCTGTTAACCCCAAATGACCAAGAGATCATATTCCCAAATAACGTTAATAAAAATAAGAATGCCATTAAACCGATAAACCATCCATTATCTATACCAGTCAATAATTTAAAAGCATCCATTAATCCGCTACCTGTATTGATTTGATCAGCAGGAATAGCGACCCCAATTCCAAAAGCAGAGAAAAGATAAATGGCGGCAATTACAATTCCTGCAGTAATAATCGATTGCGGAATTTGTTTTTTAGGGTTCTTCATTTCGTCTGCCATCGTACAAATGACTTCAAAACCTAGCATATTGAATAGAATAACGGAAATAAAAGATAAACTTCTTAAATCAAAGGATGGCAATAATGATTGCACTGTGACCTCATTAGCAACTCCCTTGGTTACCGCTGTATAGATTCCTAAAATCCCAATCAAAACGGCTAAAATTACTTTAATTACCGCAGCCCCATTTAAAATCCAGAGGCTATCGCTAACTGGATAATAACTCAACCAAATAACAATCCAGATAAATAATAATTCAATGACAATGGATAGCAATGTTCCGCTTCTAATACCTGTCATTGCTTCAATCAAATCTGGACACACAACCGCCAATGACGCCATCCAAAGTGGAAAGTTGACCCAATAATACCATGAAACACGAGATCCCCATCTATGTCCGAATGCTTTCGTCACCCAATCATAGAGACCACCTTCGCTGGTATAAGTTGTTCCTAGTTCAGCAGAAATCAATCCATAAGGCAGTAAGAAGGCGATTAGTAGAAAAATCCACCAAAAATATTGTGAATTTCCAATTGATGCAGCTGGAGCAGCAGCTTCTGCAACGAAAACAACACAAATAACAGATAATATCGCACTTGTTAAGCTAAATTTATTTTTTTTCACTTTTTTTCTTCCTTTCCGTGATGAAAGGTTGCAATAATAACAACATTCAATCATTAAAACGATAAACCGTTTATGGTGTTATCAAAATTTGCTTTTCCAAAAATAAGAGACAGCTTAGATCAACATTTTATTAAAATTAATTAATAAGTTTAGGCAATTTATAGGTTTAATATTTTTACTAGTCGCTTTTATAAAACTGTCCCTAAGAAATTTTCCAAATCCTCTTTTGCCTTTGCTTGCTCTTGCAAATTAATCGGATTTTTTTCTATATAGTCATTCATCAAGTAAACGAGTAAGCCTCGAATAGAAGTCAATCGATTCTCTGCTTCATCAAAACAGATTGAATTCGTACCATCCATCACTTCGTCAGTAACTTCTTCTCCTCTTGTAGCTGGTAAGCAATGCATGAATTTTGCATTTTCTCCTGCCTTTTTCATTAATGCTGTATCAACTTGATACTTAGGGAAGAAAATATCTCGTCGTTCTTCTTCAGAAAGCTCTGCCTCGTATAGGCCATACCACACATCTGTATACACAAAATCTGAGCCCACAATCGCTTTCTCATCGTCGGTTACCGTATAAGAGCCTCCAGAAGTTTGGCAAATCTGATCTAATTTTGCTTGATGATCTTTATTGAGCTGAAAACCTTTTGGACCAAAATGGACAAAATCCATTCCCATTTTCGTCGTTATTAATCCTAATGAAAAACAGACCTGTGTTGCATCACCAATAAATGAAACTTTACAATTCTCTAGTTTTTTTCCTGCTGGCAAATGTTCGATCATCGTACACAAATCGCCTATTTCCTGGGTTGGATGATTATAATCCGACATTCCATTAATCACTGGAACAGCGGCGTATTCAGCCAAATCATTCACACTATGGTGACGTTCAACTCTTGCCATTAAGATATCAACTAAACGCCCTAAAACTTGGCTAGTATCTTCGATTGTTTCGTGACCGCCTAGTTGAATCTGACCGGGTGCTAAATATTGTGCATGTCCACCTAGTTGTGTCATTGCTGTTTCAAAGGAAACTCTGGTCCTGGTTGAACTTTGCTGAAAAATCATTCCCAATGTTTTGTCTTTTAACAAGGGTGGATAAAAAGAATGGTTGACTGCTTTTTTAATTTTCAATGATAACTCACAAATGTGTAAAAGTTCCTCCTTTGAATAATTTTCTGTTGAAATAAAATCTTTTTTTTGCATCTGTTTTCCTCCTTGTAAAATATATTTCAGAACATTTACAGCTCCAGCTTAATCAGCGAATGCAGAGTTTACTATAAACTCATGTATGTAAACGCTAACAATTATCTAAAACGTAATTGTTTACTTGATTTATTGATGTTTCTTTTCACTCATTTTTTCGTTTATTTAAAAAAGTTTAGCTGGGTTTAGAAAAGGTTGAGACACCACTCCGCTTTTATAAACCTGATTTTTAAAATAACCAAAAGTTTTGGACAAAAAAATAACCTATTTTAACTTATTGGCTGTTAAAATAGGTTCCATATTTGTAAATAAACGGTTAACAACTTAACGAATGCTAAATAACAACAAGGTTTCGATAAAAAAATCTAAAAAAGGTTACTAGCAAATAAGCTAAAAGAGGCTTTACCCTGCATAGCCTAAAATCAAAATTAAAACACCGTAGTTAGCGCTAATTCATTAAAACTTGATACACAAGCTATAAGCCTCTTATTTTAGTTCATTTTATTGTTCTTCATGGAATGCACCTGTTGTTCATCGACAAATAACTGATAGCGTGGAATAATCTCAGTTCGTTTATTGATATTCAATTTAATAAAGATATTGTGTATATGTGTCTTTACTGTTCCTAATGAAAGGTGTAGTGTATCCGCAATAACCTGATTTTTTTCTTTTTCCAGTAACAGTTGAAAAATTTCTTGTTCCCTCTTCGTCAATTGATAAACTTGGCAAAAACTCTGGAACTTATATTGATATTGTTGACTATAATCATCAGTGGAACTAGTTACTGAAAGAAGGTCTTTGTCACAAAGAAAATAGTTTAGTATAAGCAAACAAGTTAGAATATAAAAGAAATTTTCCGTAAAACTACGATTATTAATTTGAAAGATATCATATTTGTCTATAGTAAAAATAACAAAACGATCTTCTAAGGTGATTAAAACACCAAAAATAATGATGACTTTTGCGAAAGCTTGACTGTATTTTTTAACTACATGAGACAGCCCCTCTTTCTTTTTTAAATTGTACATAAGATAAAAACCAATATAAATAAAATAAAGCTGATAAGGAAGAAAATAAAACCATACCTGCAACGCAGAATCAGGTAGCAGAGGGACTGAGATCCACCAAATGGTTATACCGATCAATATCGCATAATGTTGGAACGTCACTTTTTCTTTGATTAAATGAGCAGCAATATAAGAGAGCAAAAGACAGTTTAGAATAAGAATAGAAGTTTTTAAAATAGGAGTCGTCATAAAAGCTTTGTTGTACACTTCTGCAAAATTAAAAATAAATTCTGTCATTGAAATTAGGAGATTGTCAAAGACAGCTAAACCGATAAAAGCAACAAATGCCAAGTAAAGTTTGCTATTTTCTTTTAAATAATAAATGAGAGAAAAAGTAAGAGTAACAGTACAAAGAATAACGTATAATGCATTGTAAACAAAGATGAATGTCATTATGGATCCTCCTCGTATAATGGTTACCTAAAACTTGCAACATTAAAATTCAATATAGACCCTTGGCACACATAGATTAATCGATAGAATAATATATGTATAAGTATCCAGAAACAGTATAGTCGTAACCCGAATCCATGACATAACATACAAAAAAATGCGATTTGATTAGTAACTCAACTTTCGCACACTGAAAAAAGCTATTAACCCTTAATTGTGTTCGAGAGAGTCGGTATTCAATACCTAAGTTGACTTTGATTTTCTTATCTGTTTGGAGCACTATTTCGTTCCGAAAAGCGATGAGTTCGCTTTCCTCGGGGATGGCTTCAGCTAACTTGAGTCGCAAAGATCGCTCCTCAAGTGGATCTTCAGCTCATCTTATTCCCGCAGGAGTCTCACCCATTGCTTGTCTTCACTTAGATGGATACTCTTAATGAAATGGGTCAGTCCAATCGCACAAAATCAGTAATAGAAGCAAAAATAGCTCTTATTAGTAGGTAGCTACCTGATTGAAATGCCGTTTGATATGATCTTGAAAGTCAGCACTCCTCATGGTAAGAGAGACTACGATTCAGCAGGGGAGATATGTGGAGACTCCTGTGGGAGTAGCGTGAGGTTGAGATCCACTTTGACAAGTGGTTTTTGCTTGGCAAAGTTAGCTCAAGCCACGCCCACGGAAAGCGGAACATATCTCCCCTGCGGGTTAATAACGATAGCTTTATAATAAAGGAATTATTCATCAAAATGTCTATTTGCAATGTCAATATGTGGACTTAATCGTTAGTCCACCCTTCAACCATCTTAGCTAAACCTTAATATTTTGATGCGAAAGTTGAATAATAAAATAAATTTGAATTTAAATACTCAATTGACGACTGATAGTCAATTGATATGAACAACGAAGGATTTATCTATTTTAGAGACATATCAAATAGACCTATACTTTTCTGATAAGAGGAGTTAGCCTATTTGGTCAAAAGATTGAAGCAGTTAACAATTTATTTATGAAAATGTGGTATAGCGCCTTCTAAATATTGATAGTGATTGATTAGGGCTTGTTATTTCAAAGTTCAACTGTTCACATGAAAAACTATTTTGCAAGCCATTATCATCATAGACTTGATCACTGTTCGGAGATAGCCTTTTTGGGCTTTCTTACATAATGACTGATCATCCGTCTATCAACTTTCCTAGCCAACAATGAAGGTTAAGTTTTTTCTACATCACTATCTGAAGCTTTCAGTGTTGTTTTATCCCAAGAGTCGCTAAATTAGGTAAGATATCCTTTTAAATTTGTTTTAGATCAGGATGCATTCCAACAAATCTAAGATCCGTATGTGGTATTAATTTGTCGTCTGTTTCTTCAATGCTAAACTCTATCATCAAATCACCTTCTAGGTTAAGTCATGTTATCCAAATTATGTCTGATAATATAGAGGAGAAATATCGGAGGATTTTGAGTCTTTCTAGCAAAAATTTAAATAGTCAATAAACAAACAAGCGAACGGAGGGGGGTTTTACAATAAATAATATAACACAAAATAAAAAAAGAAAAAACCGTAGATTATATAATCAAGTTAGTCACCTAAAATAAAAGGCCATGTGAATCTCATGTTATATTGAAAGTACGACCAACCAATATAAGGAGAATTCACATGACCCATGTAAATACTATCACAGAATCACGGAAAGGGAAACACCTTACATTTGCTGAAATGAAACAGATTGAAGCATATAAGAAACTCGAGTTATCAAACCGAGCGATTGGCCGACTGCTTGATCGCAATTATCAAACCATCAATAATAATGTTAAGAAAGGGACTGTTACACAAGTCCAAAAGCAAACACAGAACGGCAAATCCTATTTTTATGAAAGAGCAGTTTATTTCGCAGATGTCAATTATGACGTCTATGAAAAGAATCGTTCGCATTGCGGCCGCCGCCCCAAATGGGTTGATGGACATGAATTTGTTGATTGGGCTGATCAAAAAATGCGACAAGACAAATGGTCACCTGATGTTGTTGTCAATGTAGCTAAAAGTGAAGCCTTCTTTCATGAATCCATCATTCCAAGCACGTCCACACTTTATCATTGGATTGATAGTGGCATCATGCAGACAAAGAATATGGATTTGTTAGAAAAGGTTGATCGAAAACCACGCTCCACAAAAGGCAAAGGACATCGAAATAAAAAGGTGCATGGTATCTCAATCGAAGAACGTCCAGAATCAGTTAACCAGCGAAAGGAATTCGGACATTGGGAAATTGATACGGTTATCGGTAAAAAGAAGGCTGATGAACCTGTTCTATTAACGCTTGTTGAACGTAAAACAACCTTTGAACTCCTCTTCAAAATTGATGGGAAAAGAGCAACGCAAATTGATGATACCTTACAACATATGATTAGTCAGTTAAACGGAATCGAAGGTGACATTTTTAAAACCATTACCTCAGACAATGGAAGTGAGTTTAGTAATCTATCTGAATTGTCTAAAGAGATTGATGTCTATTACTGTCATCCATACGCTTCCTTTGAACGAGGAACCAGTGAAAATCAACATAAAATCATCCGTCGTTTCTTACCCAAACATGAGTCGCTGAAAGATGTTAATGAGGATCAAGTCAAAAGGGTTCAACAATGGATGAATGACTATCCACGAAGAAACCAAAACTATAAAACACCTCACCAAGCATTTGTCTTAGAGCTACAGAAATTACAGCTGAATCTTGTTGCTTAAAATCATGTTTAACCCAGGTATGTCCCGTGATGGTGTGCATGGATCTGTTTGGCTTTAAAGCCAAACAGATCCATGCACACCACTAAAGCACAAATTCATGCCTTTACTGACATAAAGCAATATAACTTTGTGAACTCACTAAAATAATTATTCTAAGTGACTAACTTAAACTTGAAATTTAGGAAAAAGAAAAAACAGGAATTTGTTACGAGTTTGTTTAAAAAGAAGCATCAAAATAAATTTAAATTTCCCACTGTCAGTTGGATGAATTCAGGATAATTCCATTCTTGCTTATTTAAAAAAACAGTTTTACAATGAAAGATAGAGTGATTATGAAAGTGAGGCATCAAGAGATGGCATACTATACTTGTGTGGATAAAGAAACTTGCATTGCTTGTGGTTTATGTGGTGCACTTGCACCTGATATATATGATTATGATGATGAAGGATTAGCTTATGTCTTGTTAGACGATAATACAGGGGAGTTAGAAATTCCAGATATTCTGGTTGATGATATGGAAGATGCACACGAAAGCTGCCCAACCGGATCAATTAAAATACAAACAACACCTTTTGATTGAAAAATAGAAAAGAGCCCTGTTGATTAGAGGCTCTTTAAATTTAATGTAAAAGTTTTGGATTGACTCCGTCTGGAACAGGAATAGGTTCTGTTAAATCAAATTCATCAACCTGAATCAGATCACCTTCTATACTAATTTCAACTAACTGAAAATCAAAGCTCTTAGCTGTCATCAGAATGGATTCAATCATTTCTTTGGTCATTCGGTTATCACCGAATAATGAATGGGATGCAAAATCAATCCGTAACAAATCTTGATCTGACGGATCAACTTCAAATTCAACATTTGATGGAATCGTACCAGTAATGGAAAAGTCTGTTTGATCATATTGCATTTCTCGAAACGCCTCATCAATCGTAAAGAACTGTTCACTATCCATATTTTGTTTGATCGGTACCAAAAGCCGTTCATTATCCTCATTGCCCTCATATTGATAAAGTTTATAAGCTAAATGATGAACAGGTTCTATTTCCAAAGTTGAAATTTCGCCAAATGCTCCTAAATCAATGTAATCAGTCGATCCGGTACGGAGATTTAATTCATCGGCTGGGAAATCAGCAAACATAAAATTGATCATTTCTTGAAAGCTTTCTGACCAACTTGACCCTTGTGGAAATTGATAGTCATCAGCTACGATCATGTCAATCGTTTGATAGTCGTCACTAAAATCGAATTCTACCTCATCAAATGGAAAATGATCAACACCATACTCTTCTTCATCAATGAATGTCAACATTCGGTTATAAACATCATTTGGATCCCCTTCTCCTGTTGAACTTGTGTCTACTAATGAAATCGGGATCGCGTACATATTCTGTTGATCGACTACAGCGATATTATAAATGGAAAAGTCCTGTTGGTTATTGTAGTAAACTAACTGCTTGCTTGGAGCACTTTCATCCTCTTGATAACCATCAAAAGTTTCAACATCTCCCTCTAAATCACCTGTATCATCCTGCTCTAATTCCTCTTCTTCATCGGTGTCTTCTAACGTATTCATGGTACCCATTTCTTGATCATCTAGGTTACGCATATTGTTAGATTGCTCCGCTAACTGATCATGGTTAAACATCCCTGTTTGGATCATGATAACAATTAAAATGGCAATCGCAGCTGTTGCAATTGATGGAACAAACCATTTATAGTGATTATATTTTTTAGCAACTTTTACACCATTCATTGTTTGATCAATTTTTTCATATAATAAAGCCTTGCTTTGTTGATCTTCAATTTTAGGCAGGTTATTGAGCTGCTTTATGACTTTATTATCTTCTTGTTCCTGATCCATCATAGCTTCACCCTTTCTAATCTTTATCAATTAATTGTTGTAGTTTCTTAATTGCTCGATGTTGCGTTGTTTTTACTTTACTTTCTGACCACTCAAGAATTTGAGCTGTTTCATGGATAGATAAAGATTGTATATAGCGAAGGATTAGTACGTTTTTTTGATCAAGCGTGCATTGATCTAATAAATGATAAATTCTTTTCATTTCATCATTCAGTTGAGCAATCTCTTCTGGTAGAGGTTCTTGATCCTTAATTCGTGCCAAGTTCTGCTCTTTATTAAAGAAGTGAGCTAATTTATTTTGCTGTCTTTGTTGTTTTCGGAAATAATCCATTGTTGTATGACGAGCAATAGAGAAAAGCCAAGTTTTTTCACTGCTTTCTCCTCGAAAATTTTCATATGATTTTAGCACTTTAATGTATACTTCTTGTACTATATCTTCGGCAGCATGCTGGTTCTTAACCATGTAATACACATATTGATACAGGTCAGTATGGTATTGGTCATAAAGTGAATGAAACGTGGTCTCCACGAATAGACCCCCTGTCTACATATTAGTCGATCATTGATATTAAAAGTTACAGCATTCTTTTTAAAAAATGCGCTTCGAAAGTTTATGTACTGAACACTTAACAGAAAAATTCAAATAAGATTCCTATAAATATTAACATAAGTCATAAGTTTTTTACATTTGTTTTTTTGAGGTGGTTCAAATTTAAACGACCATTGTTCCATTTCTCATTTGTTAAATTGACCATCTTTGTATACCCAATAAAAACGATTTTTTAAAGTTAAATAAAACCAGCTTCCTTTGTCTACTTTAGTCAATCGGTATCGTAAATTTAAAGGTTGTTCCCTCGCCTTGTTTGCTTTGAACACCAATTGTTCCACCATGCGCTTCAATAATTTGTTTAGCAATAGCTAAGCCTAATCCTGTTCCTTTTTTGACTTTATTCACTTTTGAACGAGCTTTATCAGCCATATAGAAACGTTCAAATATAAACGGCAAATCTTCTTTAGGTATACCTGTTCCTGTATCACTGAGTATGAAAACAATTTGACTTTTTTCTTTAAATACTTTTAACGTAATTTTTCCGTTTTCATAGGTATGTTTAATCGCGTTATCAATTAAATTGGTAAATACCTGTTCCATTCGATCATAATCAAATTCACCTTCAGTTATGTCTTCACTAATATGGTAACTAAATATAAGTTTATTTTCGTTCAATTGATTAGTAAATTTCTTGATAACTTTATCAAGAAAAGCACCAATAGAGTGTTTTGCTAGAGATAAATCTAAATGTCCCGATTTTAAACGTGTTAAATCCAATAATTCATTAACGAGCCGACCCATTCTTTGAGACTCATCATGAATAACTTGTGCAAGTTGTCTTTGTTCTTCTACTGTTTCTGCTACTTCATCAATAATTGCCTCACTGTACCCTTGTAATAAAGAAATGGGTGTTCTAAGCTCATGTGATACATTCGCAATAAACGTTTCCCTTAACTGATCCAGTTGATGTTGCTCTGTGACATCACGTACAATAGCAACCGCACCTTGAATAGATGTTTTTCTATACAAAGGCGTTATTATAATATCCCAATCTCGTCCCTGAATATTTATATGAAAACTCTGACTTGATCCTTGATCAATCACAAATTGGAAAAATTGATCAAACTCATCTGGTAAACGTTTTACATTTGCACTATTTTTTTCATAATGAAAATCGGCAATAAAATAATCAGCTTCCTTATTTGAAATAATAATATCACCATCAAGATTCATGGTCATGACGCCATCTTTCATTGATCCGATAATACTAAATAAAATTTCCTTTTCTTGCAATAAGGTAGAAAGCTGATTGCCAAGTTGACGGCTCATTCGATTAAATGACATAGCTAATTCACCAATTTCATCATGTGTATCCATTGGTAATTTAATATTGAACTCGCCATCAATCATTTGACGGGTACTTTTTTTCATTTGTTTTAACGGGGTTGAAATGCGACGTGATAGTAGGCTCACAAATGCGATAAATGCTATGACTACAAAAAGAGCAAGCAAAATAAATGTCCATTTTAAAGCTATCAACTGTTCTAATATCTTGGACATGGGTGTATATACTGCAAGTGAAAATGGTTCTAAATGGATACCAGCAATAAGTATTTCTTGATTATTATGATTGAATTGATCAAAATAGACTTGATTGGTTCTATCTAGATGAGCTAGAAACTGTCCGATCCGATGATCACTCATATCCTTCTCATTATTATCCACTAAGAAAAAATCAATTTCATCAGTTACCACATGTTGAAGCTCATCATATGATTCAACAACATCTGGCTGTTCAAGCAAGTAATTAGCCATTTTCTCTGTTGACATTTTAAGCTGCTCTTTTGCTTCTGTTATTAAACTATTTTTCTGAAATTGATATATGGATATACTTAGTATTGAATAAAGGACAAAAAATATAACAAAAAAAGTTAAGCTATTCTTAGCTACAACATTTCTCCAAATCATTAATCATCATCCACTTCAAATTTATATCCTACCCCCCAAACAGTCGCAATCATTTGAGCGGCTTCTTCCGATGCTTTACCTAGTTTTTCTCTCAATCGCTTAATATGTGTGTCGACTGTCCTTAAGTCACCAAAAAACTCATACTGCCATACCTCTTTTAATAAGCTTTCACGCTCAAAGACATGATCCTGATGGCTGGCCAAGAAATATAATAATTCATATTCCTTTGGTGTTAAAGTAATATCTTTTCCAGCTACGGTTACTCGATGGGCATTGCTATCAATTTTTAATTGTTTAAAAATAAGCACACTATTTGACATACTGCTTTGATCTAATTGACCAACTCCTTGAGAACGCCGTAATAAAGCCTTTACGCGTAAAACAACTTCTCTTGGACTAAAGGGTTTAACGACATAATCATCTGCACCTGCTTCAAATCCCTCGATGCGATCAGACTCTTCTCCCTTAGCCGTTAACATTAGAATCGGCATCGTTTGATTTTTTCTTATTTGTTTACAGACACTGATCCCATCTAGAGTAGGTAACATTAAATCGAGAATCACTAAATCATAATCATTTTCTTCAGCTAATGCTACCCCATCCTCGCCATTATCCGCTTCTGCTATTTTAAAATTGTCTCTTTCTAAATACATTGTTAACAAACGTCGAATTCGTTCCTCATCTTCTATAATTAAAATCGTTTGTTGATCTTCCATCATCGTTACCCCTCTCCTACACATCAGATTTCTCTTTATCAGCAAAAAACAATAACAATCACCATATTTCGCTTAAATTGATCAAAAAGACCAAACTGTACTGAAAACATCCTATTTGTTCTTTTTGTTCTAGAAAAATCTGGTCCTAACATTTAATTAATTATCCTCTAAAGCATCATCTTTAAGCCGTTGTACTTCTTGCTTAGTTAATTCTCGATAATCTCCGGGCTGTAGCCCTGTTAAATCTAAAAAACTGTATCTTTCTCTTTTTAATTTAAGTACTGGAAAATCAATTTCTTCAAACATTCGTCTAACTTGCCGATTCTTACCTTCATGCAGCGTTATTTCAATGACTGAATTATTTTTTTGTTTATTTGCTGATAATAATCGTACCTGCTTTGCTTTTAACAGTTCACCTTTAGAAAGGATGCCCTTTTTAAATAGTGTAAAAGCTGATTTTGGAGGAATCCCCTTAATTTTAGCAACATAGACCTTATCAATTTGATGACTTGGATGCATTAATAATTGAGCTAATTCACCATCATTAGTGAGTAAGATTAAACCAGACGTATCATAATCAAGCCGGCCAACTGGAAAAACTCGTTCATCAACGTCAGGAACTAATTCCGTGACAATTTTTCTGCCTCGATCATCTTTAACACTTGAAATAAATCTTCTTGGTTTGTAAACAAGATAATAAACAAGGTCTTCTTTTACAATAGGAACATGATCTACTTCTATCAGATCATTTTTATTAACCTTCGTTCCTAGTTTTTTAACAATTTCCCCATTCACCCTTACTCTTCCATCTACAATAAGCTGTTCAGCTTTTCTTCTTGATGTCACGCCACTTTGGGCAATAACCTTTTGTAATCTCTCATTATTTAATGACATAAAATTCACCAATTTCTACTATAGTCTAACGTACTTGTTGTTTACCTCTTATTTTGCCAGATAAATCAAATGAAAACAACTACATTTCTACTTAAGTTTGTCGATTTTACGGGGTAGTTATATTTAAAATAACATTTACACCTATAGACAGGCAAAGATATGATACAAGCTTACCACTTTTAGCATCATTCTATTTTTGTCACTGCTTTCATCTCACAGTTAAGGAAAAGATAGCAGGTCACCCGTTCGTAAAACCAGTATTTCTGATTAAATCATGAGCTAGCTAAACAGAATTGTAATGATGGTAATTGCTGTTATTATACCAATAAGATCAGTAAGTAGTCCAACTTTCAATGCATCGCCCATTTTTTTAATGCCAACTGAACCAAAATAAATCGTTATAATATATAAAGTTGTATCTGTGCTACCTTGCATTGTCGAGGCTAACCGACCTATAAATGAATCTGGACCAAATGATTTCAATAGATCAGAAGTAACAGCTAAAGCAGCAGTTCCAGATATCGGTTTTGTCAAAGCGAGCGGAACAATTTCACTAGGAACGCGAACGATATCTAACAATGGTTTTAACAAATTAATTAAAAAATCAAGTGCACCTGAGCTCCTAAAGATTGAAATAGAAACAAGCATTCCTAACAAATAAGGAAGTAAAGAAATGGCCATTGAAAGCCCCTCTTTACCTCCTTCAACAAATAAATCGTAAGTGGGGATTTTTTTAAAGGTACCCACCACAAGAACGATCAAAACAAAAAGTGGTATCGCAATCATACTAATGACAGAAATCATATCGATCATTTTCTCTGATTCACCCTTCTATAATAAAATAATCGGTCAATCACAATAGCAATAAACGTTGTAATACCTGAAACAATAATTGTTGCTGCGACTGTTTCAGTTGGTGCTATTGAGCCATACTGAATTCTTAGTGCAATGACAGTCGTCGGTATTAAGGTTAAGCCTGCTGTATTGATGACTAAAAATGTAATCATCGATCGTGAAGCTTTATCACTTTGCTCAAGTTGCTTCATTTCTTTCATTGCTTTTAAACCAAGTGGGGTCGCTGCATTCCCTAAACCAAACAAATTTGCAATAAAATTAGATGTAATATACCCCATAACAGGATGATCCTTCGGTAGATCGGGGAATAATCGAGTAATGAGTGGCTTAAAGAAACGACTTAAAGCAGATAATATATTGGCTTTTTCAGCAATCTTCATGATTCCAAGCCAAAATATAAGGATACTAGTTAATCCTATCACCAGTTGAACCGCTTCTTGAGCACTCGTGAAAATAGCCTCATTTACTTCTGCCATTGTTCCATTAAACAATGCATAGATAATCCCAATACAGGCTAAACCTGCCCAAATAAAATGTACCATTATTGTAATCCCACCATTTGTTTTAGATAATAAATCACAGTTTGCGTTAACGAGCGATCATCGGTATTTCTCACCTCAGAATGGGTCTCTAAATCTAAATGATCAGCTTGTTCAAATCCCCATTCATATAGACGCATATGATCAAACCAGTCATTCGGATCATTGATTGTTACTACTATTAATTGAATGCCTTCTTTTTCAGCAACAGTTACTAACGTTCGACCCGCTGCCTTTGTATAGCCTGTCTTACCCCCGATTGTATAAGGATAATAGTTGGTCAACAATTTATTTTTATTCGACCATGAGTAGGTCCGTTTTTCTGCCTGATGTGATTTAGTACGATTTATTGTGGCAAACGCTTCATTCTCCATGGCATATCGCATTAACTGAGCAATGTCTTCCGCTGTAGAATAATGGTCGTCTGCATCAAGACCATGTGGATTAGCAAAATGGGTCTCTTCCATTCCTAGCCACTCAGCTTTCTCATTCATTAAATAGACAAAGCCTTCAACACTGCCCCCAATATGTTCGGCAATAGCAACAGCTGCATCATTTCCTGAGCGGAGCATTAATCCATAAATGAGATCCTCCAACGACATCGATTCATTTTCAGTTAAATAGATTGAAGAGCCTTCTGCCGAGACTGCTTCCTGGCTTATTTTTACTTGATCTGATAAATCACCATGTTCAATGGCGATAATCGCTGTCATCACTTTGGTAATACTAGCAATTAATTGAGGATTGTCCGTATTTTTTTCATAAAGAATCATTCCAGTTTCTTGATCCATTAAAACAGCTTGTTCAGCAGATACTAATGGTTTTGCATAGATATATTCACTGTTGATCATCGATAAATAAATAATAGTTACGATAATTAATATCGTTTTGATCTTTCGACCTCTCATAAGACACCTTCTTTATTATCCCCATTTATTGATATATTTTAAATTTATGCAAGAGATCAATAGTTATGCTTTGTAAGTTGAGTTATTATTTGTCCAATCCTACTTTCACTAAAAATAAGGAAAATAGTGCATGGAGGGATCCTAACGGGACTTTTCAAGCTTATACTTAGATACTCATCCATGTTACTATTTGAATTAATTTAAAATAATTGTTGATATAAATACGCCTGTCTAAAGAATTTAATATGTGCTGAAGCTCGGTTTTCGATACAGATTCAAGTCCTTAGCTCTTTCACTTCTCACTATAGCTCTAAAAAGAAAAATAGTGGGTAAAATCATCCATCGATGATCTTACCCACTATTTTTTCCTTTTTTACAGTGAGAGCTTTCATTTCTATTAGTCCAATTGTTAAATGAAAAAATAATGATCGAAAAATTTCATCTTTTTCACTATTCTTCATTTAATTTATCAAAAAATAAATCAGCTTCTTCTGTGATATCGCCTTCTTCAATATGCTCATTTAAAGGTGGAAGTTCTTCAATTGAACGCAAACCAAAATAAGTCAAAAAGTCCAACGTTGTTCCAAACATCATTGGCCGACCTACGGCATCTTTTCGCCCTACTTCTTCAATTAATCCACGCGATAGGATCGTTTGGATCGGTCGGTCACTCTTGACTCCCCTGATTTCTTCAATTTCCGCACGTGTAATCGGTTGATTGTAAGCAATGATCGCTAAGGTTTCAAGGCTTGCTTGCGTTAATTTTGAGGTATGTGAATTTGATCTTAATTTTTTAAAGTAATCAGCATGCTCCGGCTTAGAAGTTAGATAAAAATGCTTTTCTGATTCAAGTATTTGAATGCCACGCACCGTATTTTCATAATCATATTTTAATTCATTTAATAGATATTTAACGGTATCTTGGTCAAGTTCAATAATAGATGAGATCTGTTTAATGGTTAATCCATCAGAACCAGATACAAATAATAATCCTTCAATAATCGCCTTAAATTGACTTAAATCCAATCTTTATTACCTCCATTTATGTAAAATCAATTGATCAAAGGTCTGTTTTTGTTCACAATAAACTAGTTTCTGCTTCATTAATTCTAACATGGCCATAAAAGTCACAATGATATGAGACTTTGTCGAATAAGGAAACAATTGATCAAATGGAATTCCTTCCTCACTTAGTTCAACAATGTCCAATACCTCATCCATACGCTGTTGTAAAGGGATTTCTATTTTTTCAACAGTTGTTGTTATTGAACGATTCCACTTTTGACGATTAAATATATTCTGCATAGCAGCTAACATGTCATAAATAGAAGCCGCATTTTTTTTAATCGGTTGTTTTTCATTTGTTTTTTCCGTCATTTTTTCAGGGGATCTCGTAAAGCTTTCTTTCTCTTCACCTTCAATTTCTTTTAACTGTTCTGCCGCTTCCTTATACCTGCGATACTCTATTAACCTTGCAATCAGTTCCTCTCGTGGATCTCCCTCTTCATAGTTATCATCTTCATCTATTTCTTGATTCGGTAGAAGCATTTCACTTTTGATTGCCAGCAAGGTTGCTGCCATGACTAAATATTCACTAGCAATATTTAAATCTAGCTTCTGCATCGTGTCAATATATGCCATATACTGAGCGGTTATCTCTGCAACAGGGATATCATATATATCTATTTCATATTGTTTAATTAAGTGTAGCAGTAGGTCTAAGGGTCCCTCAAAACCATCAATTCGGACATGGTAAGATTCTATCATACTGAAAGCTCCTTCATAAAGTATCAGTGAATCATGGTTTATTATAACACATAATTCCAAATTAACCATAGCAGTGTCAGCAGAGAGTATGTGTCAAGTTTTTGTAGGAGGTTTTTAGAGGCTCTTATTTTATTTATACAATTTAATTTGATGTGTCAGTTCTCTGAACCCGCAGTTGTCAGATACTGTGCTTTCGCTTGGTGCCCCTGTCATCGAGAGTATTTACTCCTACAAACATTTTACTCTAACCAACAGAGATAACCATGGTCAGCTTTAATTTAAGAATTCAATGTCTTCAATCACCATGGTCGAATTCACTTGCTATGTGAGCAATAGGTAAGTTCCTAACAAAAAAGAGCCATTCCTTTAGGCTTTAGCCCTTGGAACAACTCTAGTCATGTTACAGTCATTGGTATGAAAGTTGTCTATTCACATTTACTTAAAAATGATTCCGTTAAATCATTAGCAATAATTTGATAATTTTCTTGATAAATTGTTCGAATGTTGTTAATCATTTTATGACCAATACCTAACTTTCGATGTGATGGATTAACAGAAATGTGTTGCACAATAACGTTGGCATCCATTTGCTTTATTTCTACACCAATGGCGCCCAAAACATCATCATTTTCTTTCCATAAATAAAGTTGCCAGTTCTCATTGTCTTCATATGCTTTCATCGTATTTGTAAGTTTTTTGACATCTTTCTCTTCAGGCATAAAAGATAACAGACCCATTGCAATCTTTTCCATCGACTTTTTATATCGAATTAACATAACTACCCCTTTACTAGATCATTATCTAAATGATCTGAACAATGTTCTATTGAATAATATAAAATTAAATCTCTTCTACAACAACGGATTCCATAACATCGCCTTGCTTAATTCGTAAAACAACATCCATACCTTCAGTTACTTGACCAAACACCGTATGAACACCATCTAAATGTGGTTGTGGTTCATGGACAAGGAAGAATTGACTTCCACCCGTATCCTTTCCAGCATGTGCCATTGATAATGACCCTGCAACATGTTTATGTGGATTTCCTTCAGTCTCACATTTAATTGAATAGCCTGGACCCCCAGCACCTGTACCTGTTAGATCTCCGCCTTGAGCTACGAAACCAGGAATAACTCGGTGGAAAGTCACCCCATCATAGAATTTTTCATTGGCCAGTTTTTCAAAATTTGCTACTGTACCTGGTGCAGCATCTTCGAATAATTCAATAACTATTTGCTCACCATTTTCGAAAGTGATTGTTGCTTGTTTTTTCATTTCATATCCTCCATCTATTCATATGATAAGTCATGGCGTAATAAATCTTGATAAGTTTCTCTTTGAACAACTAACTTATCTTTCCCATCCTCAACAAAAACAACGGCGAGTTTAGGGAAGCGATTATAGTGACTTGACATTGAGTAACCATATGCCCCTGTGCTAAACACTGCTAGTATATCACCAGCTTCCACTTCTGGCAATGTCACATCCCAAATTAACATATCACCTGATTCACAACATTTGCCGGCTATCGATGTTTTGTATGTTTTCGGTGCATTTACTTTATTGGCTAAAACAGCCTCGTACTTTGCATCATACAATGCAGGACGAATGTTATCAGTCATCCCACCATCGACGGAAATATAATTACGAACATTTGGTATTTCCTTTTTAGAGCCCACTTGATATAACGTCATTCCAGCATTACCTACAATCGCTCGACCAGGCTCTATCCAAATTTCCGGAAATTCAATTTGATAATTTTGAGCTTGCTTTTCAATTTCACCAACTAACGCCTTTACGTACTGTTCTAGTGGTAATGGTTGATCTTCACCCGTATAACGAATTCCAAAACCACCCCCCAGATTTAAAACTTCAGCACTAAATTGCTCATTTATTTTCCAATCATTCATTACTTCAAATAACCGTTGTACCGCTAAAATAAAACCATCTGTTTCAAAAATTTGTGAGCCAATATGGCAATGCAGACCTTTTAAATGAATTCTATCTTTCTCCAACAAAAGTTTAAAAGCTTCGTCTGCTTGTCCACTTCCAATATCAAAACCAAATTTTGAATCCTCATTGCCTGTTAATATGTAATCATGGGTATGAGCTTCAATTCCTGGTGTCACCCGTAGTAGTACATCCATTTCTTGATCATACGTATGTAACAGCTGATCAAGTAGTTTAATTTCATGGAAATTGTCTACGACAATACAGCCTATTTTATTTTCTATAGCCATTGCTAATTCATCAACACTCTTATTGTTGCCATGCAGATGAATTTTTCCAACTGGAAATCCTGCTTGAAGTGCGGTATACAGTTCACCTTGTGATACAACATCTAAACTCAAGCCTTCTTGTTTAGCTACTTGTAACATCGCGATTGACGAAAATGCTTTACTTGCATAAGCGACTTGAGCCTTAACACCTAATTTCTTAAATTCATTCACAAATGACTGAGCATTTGTACGAATTTTGTTAACATCATATACGTATAGTGGCGTTCCATATTTTCCCGCTAAATAAGTCGTATCTATGCCCCCAAAGATAAGGTGGTCTTTTTCATTTGCTTTTATCTGCTCATTCACCTTATGATCCCCCTATTTGTATTGAACAACTCCCTTTTTAAAAAACATGCCTTCATTTATCTTTACTTGCGTGATAGTTTTGACTACCGCACAATCTGGAAAGATACTTTGAATATATTAGATTTTATACTTAAGACGTAGAAGAAAGTTCAGTTACTTTATATGCACTTCTTCGCTAAAACCTTAATCCTCTAACGCCTGAAAACAAACATCCCTTTTTATAGAATTATTATTAATAAACCTATGGAAAGGGATATGATTTTTTAGTCTGGATTGCTCAAATACGAATTCATATGCTTTGTAAAGCACTTATACTGTTTCATTTACAAGATGCTACATCGCAAAATGATCATTCTTTTTGAATAGAATTAATTTACCACAAGTCTATCATCTAATCAACTCTAACTGATCAATTAGTCAACTTTTTGCTTAGGGTGTGTGATACTTGGCCGTGTTTCTTTTGCTGGAACACTGTATCGAACAAGAATTTGTAACAGCGCCTTTACATTAAACGGAATAAACGGCCACAAATAAGGTGTATTAAAAGACTTTACACTGGTTAAGGCTAAAATATAAATGGTTGAACCGATCATGAAACCAGGTAAGCCAAAGGCAAATGTTGATATAATAATGAAAACCCGAACAAGCTTATTAGCAACGCTTAACTCATAACTAGGGGTAGCATAAGAACCAATGGCTGCAAATGACACATATAAGATCACTTCTTCAGTGAATAGCCCTGCTTCAATCGCGATTTCACCAATTAGAATAGCTGCAATTAAACCCATTGCCGTTGATAATGGCGTTGGCGTATGAATAGCTGCCATCCGCAACAGCTCGACACCCATATCAGCCAGTAAAATTTGTAAAAACAAGGGAACGTTTCCTATGCCTTCATTCGGACCAATAAAACTTAGTGCCTCGGGTAGCAAGTCTGGTTCAATTGAGAGAAGATACCAAAAAGGTAGAAGAAAGATGGAAATAAAGATACCAAAAAACCGAACCCATCGGACAAATGTTCCTGAGGCAGGGGCTTGTCGGTATTCTTCCGCATGCTGAACATGATGAAACAGCGTTGTGGGTGTAATAATCATACTTGGTGATGTATCAACCATTACAATCACATGTCCCTCAAATAAGTGGCTTGCCACAACATCTGGTCGTTCCGTATAACGAACAATGGGAAAAGGATTAAAGCCCTGATGGACGATGTATTCTTCTAATGCTTTATCTGCCATCGATAAGCCATCTGTATTAATTGCCTTCAATTCTTTTTTGATAATCTTAATCAGTTCTGGATCAGCAATATCCTTGATGTAGGAAAGGCAAACATCCGTTTTGGAGCGATCACCTACTTGGAGCATTTCATTTCTTAAGCGTGGATCCCTAACTCGTCTCCGTGTTAAACCTGTATTTTGAATGATATTCTCTGTATAACCATCTCTTGAACCACGAATAACTCGTTCCGTATCAGGCTCTTCTGGTGTCCGTCCTGGGTAAGCACGGACATCAACAATCATGATCTGGTCATAGTCTTCAATAAAGACAATAATTAAGCCTGATAACATATCAGTGATCGCTTTATCGATATCCTTTGTTTCTTCTAATTGCTCAGAAACTAGATGATTTCGGACAAGGCTGACTACTTTTTTCTCATCGTGTTTATAATCATTTATATCAACTAAGGATTTTAATAGCTCAGTAATGATTAAAGATTCACACAGTCCATTAACATAATATAATTGAACTTTTTTGCCCAAAATAATGACTTCTCGAAAGTCTACATCAAATGACTCTCCAATACCAAGATGATCACGCATATAATTTTCTACCCGTTTAATTTGGTTTATTTTAAAAGGTGGTTTTTTTTGCTTAAACATGTAATTCACTTCCTTTAGCTAAACTACATCTTAGTATAGGTTAATCATTTTTAAATTATACGATGTTAACGACAACTGGCTGCAAACCCACTACAAAGGAAAACTAAGATGGATTAACAGCCAGTTATATAAGAACAATGAATCATTATTGCAGAATTTGCTTTTTCATATTCGATAATATTTTCTTTTCAAGACGGGAAACCTGAACTTGTGATATACCAATTCTTTGGGCAACTTCAGCTTGGGTTTGATCTTGATAATACCGTAAATAAACGATTAACTGCTCACGCGGTTCCAACGTTTTTAATGTTTCGGAGATCATCATTTTATCAAACCAATTCTCTTCGTCCTCTGCTAGTTGATCAAGTAAGGTAATCGGATCACCTTCATTTTCATAAACCGTTTCATGAATAGAGTGCGGTTGCTTCGTCGCATCTTCAGCATGAATTACTTCCTCAGGCGTGATATCCAAAGCACATGCCAATTCAGAGATTGTTGGTGAACGTCCATATGACTTCGTTAAAGTTTCTTTTTCTCGTCGAATTTTATGCCCTAATTCCTTTAGTGATCGACTGACTTTAATTGTTCCATCATCTCTAATAAATCGTTGAATCTCACCGATAATCATGGGGACAGCATAGGTCGAAAATTTTACTTGATAAGATAAATCAAATTTATCAATCGATTTAATTAAACCGATACAACCAATTTGAAATAAGTCCTCTTGATCATAGCCACGATTTAAAAATCGTTGGACGACCGACCAAACAAGTCGTACATTACGTTCAACTAAAATATCCTTTGCCGATTGATCCCCCATTTGGCTTTGTTTAATGTAATGCTTCACTTCCTTATCCGACAGTGGTTTTTGTTTTTTTACTTCATTCATTGTCATTCCAATCACTCCCTATTGATGTATGGAGCGTGATGTTTGAAATGTTTTTTCTA
The DNA here is from genome assembly GCF_052055485.1 of Amphibacillus sp. Q70. GTDB lineage: Bacteria > Bacillota > Bacilli > Bacillales > Amphibacillaceae > Amphibacillus. The sequence continues at coordinate 3,270,424 of NZ_CP197171.1, forward strand.
AAATGACCTTTGTTCCATGTCCAATCGCTGATTCAACCGCAATGTGATCCATAAAATTTTCCATTATGGTAAAACCCATGCCGGATCTTTCTAATTCAGGTTTTGATGTATATAAAGGTTGGATTGCTTCTTCAACATTATCAATCCCAACCCCAAGGTCTTCGATCACTATTTTGACTCGACGATCATTTAATTCACAACTTAAATAAATATCGAATGCATCAGATTGTTCATAGCCATGAATAATCGCATTAGTAACTGCTTCTGATACGACCGTTTTAATTTCTGATAACTCTTCAACAGTTGGATCAATGGTTGCTAAGAAGGAAGCAACAACAATACGGGCAAAGGCTTCATTTTCACTTCTACTTTTAAAGGATATTTGCATGTGATTTTTCATTACGCTACCCCCAAATAAATCAAAGCTTCTTCTTCCCCTTGTGCCAATCTCATGATTTTAAAGAGACCAGACATTTCAAACAAGCGTTTCACTATTGGTGAAATGGCACAGATGACCATTTCTCCATTTAACTGTTTGATTTCCTTATAACGTCCGAGAACAACCCCTAAACCTGAACTATCCATAAAATCTAAGTCGGCTAAATTAAGGACAATATGCCGAACATCATGGTGTTTCATTTCTAACTGCCACATTTTTTTTAGTTCATTTGCTTCATGATGATCCAATTCACCCTTCAAACGAACAAGTAATATATCATCTTTAATTAGAAACTTTTTTTCTAACATAATAAGAATCCTCCCTCTCTTTTTATTAATCTTTATTTGATTTGCCTATTGATTTCTGTATCTATTCATAGAATTCCTTCTAATCGACAAAACTAGAAGAAACTAGTGCTTTTTCGCGTCTCATATCAATTAAGAGAAAGCTATTATCGGTATGACGGTATTCTTTATCTTAAAATACGTTTACTTGAATCAATCATTAACTCCCATAGATTAGCTCGTGCTACTGTTTGTTCTGAAATTAGATCGATTTCATTTATTAATTCTCCATCTAAATAAAGCTCAAGGCTCCCAACAACTTCGCCTGCTTCAATCGGGGCTACCATATGTTCATCAATATTTACCTTTGTTTCCAGTTGACTAAGATCTGCTCCCTTTTTTGTTAAAATAGACAAAGCATCATCTGTAATGACTGGTACTTGATCCGCTTTTCCTTTGAGAATCTTTATGTTAGTAACGGGGTCATGTAAACTATATACTTTTTCATGATGAAACTGTGAATAGCCATAGTCTAATAAACGTGAAATGGAAGCATTGCGCTCTTTTGGTGATTCTGCTCCCATGACAACAGCAATTAAACGCATATCATCCTTCAATGCCGTTGCAGTTAAACAATATTTCGCTTCTTGAGTAAAACCTGTTTTTAACCCATCAACTCCTGGATAGAATTTCACTAAACGATTAGTGTTCACCAACCAAAATTCATCTTCTGTTCCTTTTCTCAAATAATCTTCATAAATAGAGGTATAGTCAGTAATAAAATCATATCTTAATAGAGCCCTTGCAATCATCGCCATGTCATGTGCAGAAGAATAGTGATCTTCAGCAGGTAATCCTGTTGTATTTTGAAACTGAGTTTCCTTTAAATCTAGCTCTGCTACTTTTTCATTCATCGCTTGGACAAAAGCCTGCTCACTACCAGAAATATATTCAGCTAGGGCAACACTGGCATCATTTGCTGAAGCTACCGCAACCGCTTTGAGCAAATCATCTACACTCATCTCTTCCGCAGGTTCTAAAAAAATTTGCGATCCTCCCATTGATGCAGCATTTTCACTAATGATTACTGAATCAGTTAAATCAATTTTCCCTTGATCAATGGCTTCTGCAATCAGTAATAACGTCATCATCTTCGTCATACTTGCTGGTGGCAATTGTTCATTACTATTATTCTGGTATAAAATTTCACCCGTGTTACGTTCAATTAAAATGACACTTTTTCCATCTAAATCTAAGTCTAAGTCTGGATCTGCTTCCTCCGCAAAAACATTTAATGGTTGAATCATTATCATGATCAGCATAGCAACTGTCAATATTCTTTTCATGATTCTAGCCTCCTCATCATTAATAATCCCATTTTTGCCATCATTTAATTTTTTTAAACAAAAAAACATGAAGAACTTCATTCTTCATGTTTTTTCTATTAGGCACGTGGATGATGTTGGCTATAAATATCTCTCAATCTTTTTCTTGAAATATGGGTATAGATTTGTGTGGTTGAAATATCTGCATGTCCAAGCATTTCTTGAACAGCCTTTAAATCGGCACCATTTTCTAATAAATGTGTAGCAAAAGAGTGTCTGAGCATATGTGGCGTAATATTTTTGTTAATTTCTTTTTCCTTTGCAACCGTCTTTAATATTTTCCAAAAGCCTTGCCTGCTTAAAGGTTTACCATGATGATTAACAAAAAGCGCATCAACAAGCTGCTCTTTTACCAGGAAAGGTCGAGACGCCTCCAAATATAATTCGATGGATTGTTTTGCTAAATCACCGAGTGGGACAATTCGTTCTTTATTCCCTTTACCAAAACACCGAATAAAACCCATCATTAAATGTAAATCGCTCATATTCAGATTGATCAATTCTGATACGCGTAAACCTGTCGCATACAAGGTTTCAATCATTGCTTTATTTCGAATTGAAAAAGGTTCATCCCCCTCAATATTTAGCAATTGATCAACTTCATCAGTGGATAATATTTTAGGTAAGGTTCTAGCTTTAGCAGGTGATTCAATATGAGCAGTTGGATCCGATCCCATCACACGATTCAATAATAAAAATTGATGAAATTTACGCAATGATGACAGTGTTCGAGAAATCGTCGCAGAAGATGCGCCATGATCATTCATTTGATATAAAAAACGAGTAACCATACTATGTTCAACATTTTCCCACTGTTGGATCAATTCTACTTCTGTTAAATAATTAATATATTTCGTTAAATCACGTCGATAAGCTTCAAGGGTATTATCAGCAAGCCCTCGTTCAATATGAATATAATGAATAAAATCTTCTAATTCTAATTCCATATTTGTTCACCTCACCACTTAATCTAAGAAGAAGTTAAAGATACTCACTTGCTCTGCAGCTTTTTCTGGTTCAAATTCTCTCAACCGTTGTTGATATTCATTTTGCATCATTGTCATCGCATAAGAAAAGATTAAAATTGCTGTAATAAAAATGATGACTAATTTGATCATTTCAATGATAGCTAATTTAAGTTTAATCATCTTTCGTCTTCCTTTCAACTTAATTAAAAGTAGAATAACGATTAATCCCTATCATTTTTAACAAAAAAAGTAATCGCTAAACATTTTAGTTCACTGATTTTTGCTGAATGATCCAACTTTAATTTTCTACAGCAATTAGTGATGAAGCTCCTATAGCCCAACTTTCACTTCCTAAAATCAGTACGTCAACCATACGTGTATTTAATAGACTAGTGATTCGATTGCTTATCCATGTTGATTTTGCATTTTTGGTGGAAATAATCCTACTTGATATAAGTCATGCTGATGTTTCCAGTGGGACGAGTAACCGTACCAATGTTGTCAGATTAGTAGGACCGCTTCGGAAATACACTTCGCTTTCCGTGGGCTTGTCCTCAGCCTCCTCGAAAAAGAAGTGCACTTTTTCTGCGGGGTCTTCACACTAAGCTTTCCACAGGACAAGGAAAGCTACGGCAGCGAAACATCGCACGAAGAAAATCGCTCTCTATTTTCAGGAAAGCGGAACATATCTCATCTGCGGAGGGGGCTCTATATCCATATCGTGTTTGTTCATATCTAGAATAAACCATTTTATTTTATCCCAAGCTCTTCCTGGCGAATGCCATCGTTTGACTTAGACGATCACCAATAAAATCTTTTATTTCTTTGATTGTGCAAGAATCAGGGTCTTTCTTATTCTGAGTTTCAGCCCCAAGTCTTTTCGATGAGATGGGTAATATCATATTAACCTGTGTTTTACGGTCAGTTATCTGCAATAAAAAAAGAGCTGTTCTATAGCCAGCTCATTATTTAAGTCAATCAAATCTATTTACTTTTATTCAAGCTAGCTTAACTTTTCAATCGACAATCTCGGCAAATACCATGGAAGGTTAAGCGATGATCCTTAACCTCAAAACCCCAATCATCTTCAACAATTTTCTCAACATCTTCCAATAAATCTTCAACTATTTCCTCAACTGTTCCACATTCCATGCATACAAGATGATGGTGAAAATGGGCAGCCCCTTCTTTTCTCAAATCATATCGGGAAACCCCATCACCAAAGTTTATTTTATCAACAATTTTCAACTCTGATAGTAATTCTAAAGTTCGATAGACAGTTGCTAAACCAATTTCAGGTGCTCTTTCTTTAACTAATAAATAAACATCTTCAGCACTTAAGTGATCTTCCTCACGTTCCAAAAGAACACGAACGGTAGCTTCACGTTGCGGAGTCAATTTATAGCTCTGAGCGTGTAATTGCTTTTTTATGCGTTCAATTCGATGTTCCATAACGGAAACCTCCCTCACATTCTCAATTATAATCAGTGAGTGAGAAACTGTCAATTAAAATTATTATAATTTAGAAATTAACAAATAATATATTTTTTATAATTATTATTATGTGATAAGTTGTGTTGAATATTGTAAGAAATATCCTGTTACATATGCTTCAATAAGGGCTGCTAGAAAACAAAAGGCAAATAAAACAATATACAGAATCAAATATTGTACAACAGGTTCTAAAGTGAACCGAGTCAACCTTCTACCTGATAATTTTTTTAATAATTGAGACGAAAAAATCATCGCTAATGTGCCTGCTAATAAATAAACAGGAATAATAATAATATTTTGTGGCAGAATCGCCGAACTAATAAACAATAGCCCATTGAATCCATACTGATTAACAAAAAAACCGACTGAAAAACCAATGAATGTTCCTTTAACAAAAACAATAATCCAAATAATTGGCAAACCGATAATGGACAAGCCTAATATAGAAAAAATAGCTAAATATTGTAGGTGTGATAGTAATGCAGATTTAAACAACTCATGATTCGTCATAATGAGCTGATCATCAATTCTACCAAAATATTGATTTAAATAAAATAATAAATCTTGTTTCTGAGTAAAATGCATTGTTATGACAATAATTGCTCCAAAGATAAGCCCCATCAAAAATAAAATTAAGACAAAAAAGTAACTGAGTTGATGTGTTTTAAAGTGTTTTGCGAATTCTCTGTGATAATTTACTTTCATGATTCATCTCCACCACGCATTCCTTTAATATGTTATTCTCTTACTGTTTAATAACTATATTAAAATTTATGAGTTGATAGAGATGAATAGAACCAGATATCTATTTATTGTCGTTTACTGGTTAGTTGTTTACCTTACTCAATTAAAGTTCCATACTTTCCGCCGCCACCCTTATTGATACCGATCTTTCCACTACGAATCTTGGCCAACTGGTTTGCAATTCGATTACCGACTAGCTCTGAAACTTCTTCAATTTGAGCATCATGTAGAATTGACATTTCTGTCCCAAAGTGCTCAAGAAGTTTTTCGTATGTTTTTTTACCTAAACCATTAATATAATCTAATGGGACATGATAATAATAGGGTGGGCGTTTTCTTTTTTCTATTTGATCACTGCTAAGTTCTTCGATTCTTTCTGCTACCCCTTTTATCTTACCTTTCTTTTGACAAGTTAAACAAATCTCTGCCTCGAAAGACCGTCCGTCACAATGCTTACAGATCGACTGATAATATTTTCCTAATTGTGGGTGCATACCATAATTCGCGAAAATACGACGCCCCTTTTTCTCGTGTAAAGCATCAGTTAATTCAGAAAAATTACAAGCTTCCATCTGTATGGCCTGATATTCTCGTGCTATTTTGATTAATGAATGGGCATCAGAATTTGTTAAAAAAGTATATTCATGTAGCTCAGCAATTTGCTCTGCCATTAACGTATCTGAACTCAAACCTAGTTCAACAGCATCAATCAGCTCTGGCAGAAAAACTTCAGCCAGTGATTGCTTAACACCCTTACCAAATAAACTCTTAAAAGGCGTAAAAACATGGGCAGGGATAAACAGACCTGAAAGCTCCTTCACTTTTCGTTGAAGTTCATGTGCCGACACATATACTCTTTGAGAACTCAATTGGATGTTCTTCATCCGACGACTTAACCACTCTGTGAATTGAGCCATTGATTCCAGATTAGAAAAATAACAAAGGACATGAATCGGTCCTTGACAATTTTGATCGTATATTTCCAGTTCAACACCTAGTATAAGTGTAACAGACTCAAACTGAATTCCACCATCCTTTAAAGCAACAGCTTGACCAGTAGCCATTAACTCCCTCAGTTCTTCCTGAACCGTTGGGACATGACAATCAACTATTCCAATTAAATCTAACCCTTTTCTTCTGCTTGCTTCTTGTAAGATTCGGGTCAAGGTTAGATCCTTTGAACCTGTAATTTTAACAGGTTTATTCAGTAGATCACGACCAATATGAATATGCAGATCAGCAAAAAATGTTCTTAACATAGTTTTATCCTTTTTGTTTCTGATTTAATTTTAGATATTGAAGCGCGTAAACTGTTTTTACATCATGGATTCTTTGTGATGCTTCAAATGCTTCTAATTGATCAAGACTATACTCAAATACTTCAACAAACTCGTCATCATCTGTTTGTCTCCCATTTTCGGCAACCTTTAGTTGATCAGCAAGGTAAACATAAAGAAGCTCATCTGCAAAACCCGGAGAAGTATAAAATGATGTCAAGTACGTTAAACGTTCAGTCGTATAGCCTGTTTCTTCTTCTAATTCTCTAATCGCCGATTCAGCGGGATCCTCCCCTGGTTCAAGTTTACCAGCTGGAATTTCTAAAAGGCTTCTTTCTAAGGGTTTACGATATTGTTCAACCACGACAAGCTTATCGTCGTCAGTTATAGCGATAATAGCTACTGCACCGGGGTGTCTAACGATCTCTCTTGTTGACTGCTCACCATTTTGTAATTCGACTTGCTCAACAAACAAATCGACGATCCTCCCAGAAAAAATGTGTTTACTTTGGATAGTTTTTTCTTCGAATTTTTTCATACAATAACTCCTTCTTAAAAATTATCTCCAGTTATACTGACTTTACTCTATTAATGGGTAAATATTTTATTAACTAAAATGGCTGTTCGGTATGATTGGATTCAGCAAGCCAGACGGGCTCGTCATTTTGAAGCCTTTTTCAATATCTTTTAATTCAATGACTTGCTCGAAGAACATATAGTCAAAATCACTGATATAAACGTCGAAGTCAGTCTGTTCAACAGAATGATAGCTTTCATCTATTTGATCAGTAAATGCTAAAGTAGGTGTGCCTGTCACGGTACAGGCAGTTCCCGAAGAGTCAAACTTTAACAGCAAGTAAGGCTTATCTTTTGGCTGATAACTTTTTAATCTTTCACGGGTTTGTTGATCCATTAATAATTGCATGGTTAGCCTCCTCTACTTTTTCCTAAATTGATTTTTTAATGTTTTTTCAACTAAGGTTGGGAATTGATGGTGCAACTTAGCTCCTACAGACATCCACCACGGTAAATTAATTTCTCTTTTTCTGCTAAATAAATGTTTAATAATCGTATCTGCTACATGATCTGGTTCCAGCATATAACGTGAAACTGCTTGTTGATATTGACCTGTTGGATCAGCTTGATTAAAAAAGGCTGTCTTAACTGGACCTAAATTGACAGAAGTAACAAAAATGTCTTTCGTTTCAATTTCTAACCGCACTGCATTTGAATAAGCAATAACTGCACTTTTTGTTGCACTATATACGGATGATTTAGGTGTCGCCATTTTGCCGGCAAAAGAGGCAATATTAATAAGATGACCAGATTGTTGCTTCTTAAAGATAGGAATGATTAGTTGTGTTGCTTCGATCACTGCTAAGACATTGAGCTGAAACATTCGATCGATATCCTCAGAATGGGTCAAGTGTGCTGATTCAAAAATACCTAAGCCCGCGTTATTAATTAATCCATCTATTCGTTGATTCGTAGCAATAATCTCATTAAATATTGCTCGACACTCTGTTCTATTTGTCAAATCGGCTGCATATATTTGAGCTTGATTGTTCGAACTTTTACTTATCTCTAATTGTAACTGTTGCAACTTTTGCTCTGAACGACTGACTAGAATAAGTTTAGCATTTAACTTTGCTAGGTTTTCGGTTAATGAACGACCGATACCACTAGTTGCCCCAGTAATAACAATTGTTTTATCAGTTAAATTTCTCACTTCTGCCAACTCCTAACTACATCTTTCCCCTTTATTATGCTACGATCTTATTGAGACTGCAAATTTTACAATTATATAGGTGGTGTTGATGATCAAAAAATTTATTATTGCTCATCGAGGAGCTAGTTTTTACCGACCAGAAAATACTTTAGCGGCGTTTGAATTGGCTTATCAACAGGGTGCAGATGGAATTGAAACCGATATTCACCTCAGTAAAGATGGTATTCCAATGTTAATTCACGATGCACAAATCAATCGAGTAACCCACGCAACTGGCTTGGTTAATCAATTAACATGTCAAGAATTAAAGGAATATGATATTGGTTCTTGGTTTAATTCCAAATATCATACAGAACGAATGGTCACATTAGCAGAATTTTTACACTGGGCTCATGGAAAAAATTTATTGCTTAATCTCGAATTAAAAACTGGCGATATGGATGACTCATCAATAGAAAAAATCGTTTATCAAGAAGTCGACAAATATAAGATGTTGAACCAGGTTATTTTTTCAAGTTTTAACAGTCAAACATTAGAAAGGCTAAAAAAAATCGATCCCAACACTAAAGTCGCTATCCTAGCTTCTAGACATCAATTAACTTTATTACAAACCAGTCAACAACTACAATTTAATGGTGTTCATTTAAAACACAATTACATTGATCGTGTCATCATTAGAAAATATCATCGTGAAGGAAAATATGTTGGCGTCTATACAGTTAACAATCCCAATCAAATGAGAAGGTGTTTTCAGGCAAATTGTGATATGATCATAACAGATCGACCCGATTTAGCAATTGAAAAGAGACAATTATATTTAGATTGTTTAAAGTAGAAACAGGGTAATTGATCATTTATTTGAATGAGCACAATTAAGGAATTATTCACTAAATTAAAGAGGTAGACTTCTAATGAAAATAACTTTTTTAGGTACTGGCGCAGGACTGCCAGCCAAACACCGCAATGTGAGTGCCATTGCTCTTCATTTAATGGAGGAATATGGCTCGATTTGGCTATTCGATTGTGGAGAAGCCACACAACATCAGATTTTACACACATCAATTCGTCCAAGGAAAATTGAAAAAATCTTTATTACACACCTTCATGGAGATCATATCTACGGTTTACCAGGACTATTGAGCAGTCGATCTTTTCAAGAAGGAACTACCCCACTAACAGTATATGGTCCGGTCGGGATCGAGCAATTTATTAAAACAAGCTTAACAATTAGTGGCACACAATTATCATACCCATTACATGTCGTTGAGATTTTTGATGGCTATCAACTTGATGAAGCTCACTTTATGGTGGATGTCATTGCACTAGAACATGGCATTGATTCATTCGGCTATCGAATAAGTGAAAAAAATCAAATCGGGAAATTACAGGTTGATAAATTGAAAGCCCTCGGCATTCAACCCGGTCCCATCTATCAACAAATTAAAACGAATGAAGTGACTGAATTACCAGATGGTCAACATATTTATCGCAAGGATGTTGTTGGTCCGACAAAAAAAGGACGCAAGGTGACCATCTTTGGTGATACAAGACACCCGATGCAATTCGTTGATTTTGTTTATCAAAGTGATTTATTGATTCATGAGGCAACTTTTCATGGAGATAATCAGGATCTAGCCGATCAATATTTCCATAGCACCAACATTGAAGCGGCTCAATTAGCAAAACAAGCAAAAGTAAAGCAACTGGCTCTAACACATATTTCTGCCAGATATCGAGATGAAGACTTGGCTGGCTTTTTAGCAGAAGCACAAACCATTTTTCCTGCAACGATCCTGGCGGAAGATTTCTTAACAACAGAGATAACCAAAGCCCTTGAAAATTAAGGCTTTGGTTATTAATCATGGCCTTGACTAACAAGCCCGTTTATCCTTGCATTGCTCTTACTAATTCAATGGCTTGTTCAGTTGAGTTAATTAAGGAATGACTTTTTTTTGCTTTTCTTAGTTCCAATGCTTTTTGAAAGCATTGTTCGGCTTCGTCTAGCATTGCTAATTCCATTAGACATTTACCCTTGTGTTGTAGTCCGAAATCCAAGTATTCATCAATTTGGAGCGTTTCACACATTCCCAGAGCTTTATTGAAATGATCCAAAGCTTTTTTATGATTACCACCGTATTTTAGAGCTTCCCCAAGACGAATTAGAGAGACGATTTCCCCTCTAGGCTTTTTCTCTTCCACTGCTTGATTAAGACAATATGTCAAACAGTTAATAGCTTTTTTGGGTTGTCCATTTATTCTATACAAATTTCCTAAAGCTCCATAAAGAAAGTACTTATCATTCTCATGACTGCTTTTTAATAAGTCCTCTGCTTGATGAATAACTTGATTCAGCTTTAAAGAATTAGAGGTTTTTTCACGAAGATATTCGCTTTTATCAAAATAAATAACATCATTTACACTGAGTAGAGTTTCGCTAAAATCTGCTATATTTATCACTAATCCCCCCAAAATACATCTTTTCAAACCATAAATAAATATCATGGCATAATCATTGCTTAAAATCATCTAAAAAATCTTTTTGGAAGCTTGTGGTTGGGGTGTCTTTATCCGCTTCTTCCTTAATCGTTTGAAAAGGATTTTTTCCATATTTAGAGCTCAATTGGTCAATCACCTTTTGCAATGCTTCATCTTCAAGATGATCTTGATAATTAAATAAACTGAGCTGTTCAACAATCTGCCCTTTTTCTACTAAGCCTTGAGCTGTTACTCCCAACAAACGAATCGGTTCCCCATTCCAATTGGTTTCAAATAGATCATTCGCAATTGTAAAAATATCTTCTTCACTTGAGAAATAAATGGATTTTGTCACACTTCGGGTAATGGTCTTTCGATCATAATAGCGAATCGTAATTTGTAAGGTTTGGGCAACAACTTCTTTTCGCACAAGACGAACAGCAACTTTGCGAGCAAGCTTGCGTAATAGGGTCATAATAGTTGTATCATCTGTCGTGTCTTCCCTTAATGTTTCTGAATTACCGATACTTTTAAAGTCATATACAGCTTCTGGATCAACCGGGCTGGTATCAATTCCTTTAGCACGTTGCTGAATGCGCTCACCATTAATGCCAAGAGCACGCTTCAATTGAAAAAGATCAGCCTCGATTAAATCACCGATTTTAAAAATATCAATTTTGTTCAGCTTTTCTGCCGTTTTTTCACCGACACCATACATGTCTCCAATGTTAAGCGGCCAGAGCTTAGTTGGTAAATCCCGCTTTCTTAATACGGTGATCCCCAGTGGTTTTTTCATATCCGAAGCCATTTTTGCTAAAAACTTATTAGGAGCAATGCCGATACTGCATGGCAAATCTAGTTCATTCTTTAATCTATTTTGCAAGTTTTCTGCGATTTCTAATGGGGTACCTAAGCTAGCACATTCGCTTATATCTAAATAACCTTCATCAATGGAAACAGGTTGCACAAGCGGCGTCATTTCTGCCATGATGCTAAACAATTCTTTTGAAGCATGTCGATAACGTTCAAAGTTTGGACGTAAAACAATCAGTTCTGGACAAAGCTGTCTTGCCTTCCACAGTGGCATGGTTGTTTTAATTCCTTTTGCTCGAGCTTCATAACTACTCGTGACAATAATTCCCCTACGCTCTTCAGGATTCCCAGCAATCGCTAGGGGTTTCCCTTTAAGTTCAGGATTATATGCCGCTTCAACAGAAGCATAAAAACTATTCATATCGACATGAAAAATGACACGTCCATTTTTAGGATACCATTTAGACATTATATCGCTTCCTTTAAAGTTACCATCTCTATCTACTATACCATATGCCCTGCTCTACTTACGCTCAATCCTTAGCTACTTGATTAATAATCTCAAGCACAAGCTCTGTTAATTTGATCAATTCAGCAATTGGCATACGCTCATTTGTCGTATGAATATCTTCATATCCCACAGCTAAATTAACGGTTGGAATGCCATAACTTGAAATGATATTTGCATCACTTCCTCCACCACTTTGCTTAAGTTCACTCGTTCTTCCGATTGCTTCAACAGCTTTTTGAGCCAATTGAACCACTTCGTCATCTTGGGATTGTTTAAATCCTGAATACATCACTGCCGTTTCAATCTCGACCTCCCCACCTAACTCCTTAGCTGCATCAACAAAGGCTTGTTTCATCTTTTCTTCTTGGCGAGCTACTTTTTTTGGATCAAGTGAACGGGCTTCGGCAAGAATTTCAACATAATCACAAACAATGTTGGTTTTTTGTCCGCCTTCAAAGCGTCCAATATTCGCTGTTGTTTCATGATCAATACGACCTAAAGGCATTTTTGAAATCGCTTTTGAAGCTATTGTGATTGCAGATACACCCTTTTCTGGTGCAACACCCGCATGTGCTGTTTTCCCTTTTACTTTTGCAAAAAACTTGACTTGGGTTGGTGCAGCAACAATAATATCTCCAACAGGTCCATCACTATCAAGAGCATAACCAAACTCAGCATTCAATAGTGATGAATCTAATGCCTTTGCTCCTACAAGCCCGGATTCTTCCCCGACAGTAATCACAAATTGAATCTGACCATGTGACAGCTGATTTTCTTTTAAGCAACGAATGGTTTCGATCATGGTAGCAAGGCCAGCCTTATCATCAGCACCTAAGATCGTCGTCCCATCAGATGTAATGTCATCCCCCTGATATTGTGGATTTACTCCTTTACCAGGTACGACTGTATCCATATGTGAGGTAAAATAAATCGGTTTAGCTTCTGTATTTGCTGATAAAGTACAGATCAAATTCCCTGCACCAAAGCCCGTTTTTGACTGTGAGCTATCTTCAATCACCTCTAGACCTAAATCGGTAAATGTCTTTTTAAGTACTCTTGCCATATCTCCTTCTTCACCCGTTTCGGAGTCTATTTGAACGAGTTCTAAAAATTGATCGACTAATCTTTGACTGTTTATCATATCATCATTTCTCCTTTTTTCCTTATGCAAAAATATTAATTATTAACAAAAAACTTGTCACTTCTCTTAAATCAAGCTACAATAGTAGTAAGATTTCCTGCTTAAAGGGGGTATTTTCATGGCTAAGCGCAAGAAACCAAACCATCATAATCAAACAAATGTGGCTCATAAACCTTCGAAGCGTGACCGACGCATGAAAATGATCGTTTATTTAATGATTATTGCCATGTTAGGTTCTGTTATAACAACTGGGTTAGCATATATTCTTTAAACTGAGTAGCTTTTTCATAGCTACTCTTTTTTTATGCACACTTTTCGGTGACGGCTCGATTTTTTATCTTTAAATAATGTTCAATCTCATACAATAACTGAAATAAATGTGCTCTAATCTCAAATTCTTGTCTTGATTTAGGTAATTGATCTTTTGCAAAATAACCCTTTAACCATTGAACTTGATCTAGATGATAAAGAACCGCATTATTTGGATAAATTGCATCAGCTAAATCAGTAAATAAATCAGCAATCTTATGTGATTGTTCAACAGTAACCTCTAGCGGCTGGATTAACCTTAGCATTTGCTCTAAGGAATCTAGTTGAACTTTTCGCATTGAAAAATATTGTTGCTGTCGATAAGCGTTGCGACTAAATGTATTTTCAATGTTTTTTTGGACCCATTCTTCCGCATCATATAGCTGTGTTTTTAATTCAGTGAAATGGCGAGTTGGTATTTCCCTCTTTTCACCTTTTAAATAAGCAGAAAAATCCCGAAACATGAGCTGATAATTTGCTTCAATATCATTTTTTAGTTTTGTTAACTTTCGATCCAAACTCGGCATATATAAATTTAATATTAATGCGACGCCGATTCCAATCGCCATAATAGCTATCTCATTGATAATGATTGCTCCATTAACGCTACGCGCACCATAAAAATGAAATAAAACAACGAGACTTGTGACAATACCTGGTGCAATTTTAAGTAAATGAGCTACAGGTATAAACAATAATAATAGTAGTCCCACTGTCCATGGATGGTAACCGAGATACTCAAAAATAAAATAAGCAAAGACAATCGATAATAATCCAGCTGATAAACGATGCCATGCGATCAAAAAGGACTGCTTTCGTGTCGACTGAATACATAAAACAGCAATAATACCCGCAGAACCTGGATGGTTTAGTTCAAGCCATTCTGCTATCAAAACGGCAATTGGAACAGCAATGATCATTTTAAATGTCTGATAGCTAATCTTCACATTTATTCGCCCCCCTAACACAAATATATTCCTTAATATGTAATTTCCATTGAATAAGCTCCCCCTTTAAAGTGGAAGCTATCTTTTATTATAGTTTAATAACGAAGATTATTCAAAAATAGAAGCAAATTATATCTCACTTTTAGCATAAAGATGAGAGGAGTATTGCGCTATATTGTTAATTTGATATACAAAGAGCAAAAAAATGAATGGCATATCAAGTAAAGTGCCAACTTAGAACAGCCTAAACATGTTCGCTCTAGACCTTTTTACCAACACTTAAGATCGATTAAGATGAAAAAAGGCATCGATAAGTTTTTTAAAAACTCACCGATGCCTGTATCTATTCGAATATATCATACTTATTTCAGTTATCATGATTGGTGTTTAATAGATAGGTGTTGTGTTGCCAGAAATATTTTCTAAAATTTCTTTCACATGGGACATAAATCGTCCACAAATGACACCATCCAAAATCCGATGATCTAGGGATAGGCATAAATTAACCATATCACGAGCCGCAAACATATCATCAATAATGACTGGTTTCTTTACAATCGATTCAACTTGTAAAATAGCTGCTTGCGGATAATTAATGACTCCCATTGACTGAACGGATCCAAATGTACCCGTATTGTTAACTGTGAACGTGCCACCTTCCATGTCTTTTTGCGTCAGCTTACCATGTTTAGCTTTATAAGCTAATTCATGAACTTCTTTGGCAATTCCTTTGATGCTTTTTTCGTCTACCGTTTGAATAACAGGGACATAAAGCTCTGTTTCGTTTCCAACAGCAATCGATAAATTAATATCCTTGTGTTGCACAATTTTATCGCCTTGCCATGAGCTGTTTAATTCTGGGAATTTTTTCAATGCTTTTGCGACAGCATTTAAAAAGAAAGCAAAGTAAGATAGATTATAACCTTCCGCTTCTTTAAATTGATCTTTTTCAGCATTACGATAACTCACTAGATTAGTCACATCAACTTCAATCATCATCCAGGCATGTGGTATTTCTGTCTTCGCTTTAACCATATTTGTTGCAATTGATTTTCGAATACCTGTAACCGGAATTTCTCGATTGACTCTCGTCGTTGGCACAATGTGTTCAACTTGTTCGATTGGAAGAGATGCACGATCTTTATTGATTTTAGAAGCATCTTGATCAATCTTTGTAGCCTCCTGTTCAGTCTTCTTAAGCTGGTTCTGAACATCCTTTCGAGTAATTCGACCCGCTAATCCTGTTCCTGTTATTGTATTTAAGTTAATTCCATGCTCTTGTGCTAAAGTTAGAACTGCTGGTGAATATCTTTTCTTCATGGAAGAAACAGCTTCCTTCTCTTCCTGATCAGAAGGTTCTACAGCAGGATCAGCCTCTTCCTGGCTAGTTCCAGCTTGTTCTTGATCTGTTTCTGTTTCAATTTGACATAATGGAGCCCCTACATTCACTTTTTGATCCTCTTCGACAAGGAGTTCAACTATTTTACCGGAAAATAGCGCTGGAACTTCTGCATTCACCTTGTCCGTCATCACTTCCAGAAGCGGTTGATATTTCTCAATTGAATCCCCCGCTTTAACGAGCCATTGACTGACGGTTCCTTCTGTTACACTTTCTCCTAACTGTGGCATTGTAATTGTTTTAATCGTCATTTTTGGTTCACTCCAAACCATTTAAAATAATGCTAAGTCTAACATTGCTTGTTTAATTTTCTCTTGACTAACCATGAAAGCTTTTTCTAATGACGGGGCATATGGCATTGCAGGAACATTTGGACCAGCAATTCGCTTAATGGGTGCATCAAGATCAAATAAGCAATTTTCACCAATGATCGCAGAAACTTCACCAATGATGCTTCCCTCTTTGTTGTCTTCTGTAATTAAGAGCACTTTTCCCGTTTTCTGTGCAGCCTTGACAATCTGCTCTTGATCTAAGGGATAAACCGTCCGTAAATCGAGAATGTGCGACTCAATCCCATGTTCCTCTGCTAATTGATCAGCAGCTTCTTTAGCGAAATGAAGGGTTAATCCATATGAAATCACCGTAATATCAGATCCCTCACGGACTAGATTGGCTTGACCAATTGGGATCATTTCATCATTTTCTGGGACTTCTTCTTTTAAAAGCCGATATGCCCTTTTATGTTCAAAAAAGAGTACTGGGTCAGGATCACGAATCGCAGCTTTTAATAAACCCTTTGCCTCAGCCGGACTCGACGGCATGACAATCTTTAAACCCGGTTGATTAGCAAAAATCGCTTCGATCGACTGTGAATGATAAAGTCCGCCATGTACACCACCACCATATGGCGCTCTAATTGTAATCGGGCAACTCCAATCATTATTTGAACGATAACGTAATTTAGCCGCCTCTGAAATAATTTGATTAACAGCAGGTAAAATGAAGTCAGCAAATTGCATTTCAGCAATGGGGATCATCCCATACATCGCAGCGCCAATTCCGACCCCTGCTATCGCTGATTCTGCCAAAGGTGTATCAATGACACGTTGTTCGCCAAATTGCTCATAAAGACCATCTGTCGCTCTAAATACACCCCCACGCTTACCAACATCTTCTCCAAGAATAAAAACCTTCTCATCTCGTTCCATTTCTTCTTTCATCGCTAAATTAATCGCTTCAATATATGTTAATACTGGCATACTCATTTCTCCTTCTTTACTGATAAACACTTTTCAACAGTGTATCAGGTGATGGATACGGAGCTGACTCAGCATAGTCGGTTGCCTGATCAATGTCGGCTTTAATCTCTGTTTCCATTTTTGCTTCCTCAGCCTCTGTTAATATGTTGTGCTCAACTAGATATTGTCTAAATAAATGGAGACCGTCTTTTTCCTTCGCTGCATTGACCTCTTCTCGTGATCGATAGCTCCGATCATCATCATCACTAGAATGAGGGGTTAAGCGATAACTAACAGCTTCGATCAATGAAGGTCCTTCCCCATGACGCGCACGTTCAGCAGCTTCTTTAACTGCCTTATATACAGCTAAAGGATTATTACCATCAACCGTCTCACCATGCATGCCATAACCAATTGCGCGATCTGATAGACGTTCACAGGCAACTTGCTTAGCTACTGGCACTGAAATCGCATATTGATTATTTTCAATCATGATAATCACAGGGAGCTTATGAACAGCCGCAAAATTTGCCCCTTCATGAAAATCACCTTGATTGGACGAACCCTCACCTAGAGTAACAAAGGAAATAGCTGAATCATTAGTCATTTGACAAGCTAAACCAATCCCAACCGCATGAGGGACTTGTGTTGTTACCGGTGAAGAACCAGATAACATCCTCAACCTTTTACAGCCAAAATGCCCTGGCATCTGCCTTCCTCCTGAATTCGGGTCTTCAGCTTTTGCAAAAGCTTGTAACATGAGTTCTTGGACGGTCATTCCAAGTGTCAGTACGACGCCTACATCTCGATAGTAAGGCGCACTATAATCTTTGTCACGATTAAGGGCGAAGGCAGCACCTACTTGTTGTGCTTCTTGTCCTTGACATGAAACAACAAATGGAATTCTACCCGCTCGATTTAATAACCACATTCGTTCGTCAATACGTCGTGCAGTTAACATTAAACGATACATTTCTAAAACTTCATCATCTGAAAGATCTAACTCTTTATGATTCATCATTATTGTCTCCTTTCGTTAGCTATGGACAGGTTGATTATCTATCGCTAGTGCTCCTTCTTGAATCGCCTCACTTAACGATGGATGTGGATGGATTGAAAAACCAACCTCTGTTGCTGTGGCATTTAATAACAATGCTAAGCCTGCTTCAGAAATCAATTCAGTCACCTGAGCGCCAATCATATGAACACCCAACAAGTCATTTGTTTCCTGATCAATAATCAGCTTAACAAATCCATTCGTCTCACCATTAACGAGTGCTTTCCCTATTGTTGAAAAAGGCAGTTTCTCTGTTTTATAGTTCAAACCTTTAGTTATAGCTGTTTGCTCACTGATTCCGACAGTTGCTACTTCTGGGTGGCTATAAACACAACTTGGTGCAAATGAGTCATGTTGCAAATGCTCATATTTACCAGCTATATGCTCAACAGCTAATTTACCCTCATGTGCTGCCACATGTGCTAATTGCTGTCCTCCGATACAATCCCCTATCGCATAAATATGGGATTCATTCGTTTGGAAAAATGAATTGACTTTAATAAAGCCAGTTCGATCTATTTCAATCGATGTATTATCTAGACCCAAATCATTTATCTTTGCCGATCGACCAATCGCAACAAGTAATTTGCTTATATTTAACGTTTGCTTCTCCTGTTTACGTTCAAGAGTAATGTGGATAGCATCTTCATCTTTTATCTCATGCTCAGCAATTGTAGTGTTTGTTAACACATCAATTCCTTTTGCTATAAAATCTTTTTCTAGAAATCTTGAAAGATCTTGGTCAAACCCTGGTAACAAATAGGGCTGACTTTCAATTAAAGTCACTTTGACGCCAAAATCATTTAACATGGATGCCCACTCCACACCGATGACACCTCCACCAACAATCGCAATTGATTCAGGTAGGCTGTCTAGTGTTAAAGCATGATCAGATGATAAAATAAATTGCCCATCAAACGGGAACTCCTTTAATTCTTTCGCTTCTGTCCCCGTGGCGATAATGACATTTTTTCCAACCAAAATGGTATTTCCTTGATCGCCTTCATGTTCAACTGATATTGCACCAGCCATAGGTGAAAAAATAGAAGGTCCTAACAAACGACCGAATCCCTGATAAATTTTAATTTTATTTTTTTTCATTAGATATTGAACTCCTTGATAAAGTTGCTCAACAACATTCTTTTTACGATTTTGAATTTCGGAAAAATGAATAGTGGGCTGGCTTGTGTCAATACCGAATTCCCGACTATTTAAAATGGTTTGATAGACTGCCGCACTTTTTAAAAGTGTTTTCGTCGGGATACACCCTTGATGTAAGCATGTTCCACCTAATAAATTGGCTTCAACTAAGGCAACACTTAAACCTAACTGTCGGGCTCGTATCGCTGCTACATAGCCTCCCATACCACCACCCAATATGACTAGGTCATAATTTTCACTCATAAAAAAACTCCTTTATTTATAGTAAGTATTAATGGAGTAACTGTTATCTAATTATTATCTTATCGTTTATT
The DNA here is from genome assembly GCF_052055485.1 of Amphibacillus sp. Q70. Classification (GTDB taxonomy): domain Bacteria; phylum Bacillota; class Bacilli; order Bacillales; family Amphibacillaceae; genus Amphibacillus. The sequence continues at coordinate 3,290,109 of NZ_CP197171.1, forward strand.
GAGCTATTTATCAAGTATTTTATTGCATGATATTAGTACCTAGTTATAAACTCATTATTTTAGAAGTTATCTATTAATAATAAAAACGACTGTAGAAAAGAGGATATTTTCCACAATCGTTTTTGTTCTAATTAATTAAAAAATGCATGATATAAAGATTTAACGGCTTCTTCTTCTGCCTCTTCTTTAATACCGAACATTAAAGAGACCTCCGAAGAACCTTGATTAATCATTTCGATATTAACATTTGCATCCTGTAAAGCTTTGGCTGCTTTTGCGGCTGTTCCAATTTGACTATGCATTCCTTCACCAACAATCATAATCAAGGCTAGCCCTCGCTGAGTGTGAACTTGATCCGGCTTTAATTCAGTCTGAATTCGATCGATAATAATTTTTTCTTTGACCTCATCCATTTGTTCCGTACGTAAAATGACTGATAAATCATCAATACCAGATGGTGTATGCTCATATGATATACCTTCATCTTCCAAAATATTGAGCAAACGACGTCCAAAACCTACTTCTCTGTTCATTAAATATTTACTTACATAAAGACTCATAAAGCCTTTATCACTAGCAATTCCAACAATTGGGTTTCCATTCACTTCTTTTTTAGATACGATAATCGTGCCAAGACCCGTTGGGTTATTAGTGTTTTTAATGCAGACAGGTATTTCTGCACGTACCGCAGGAATCAGTGCTTCAGCGTGAAAAACTGAAAAGCCAGCGTAAGATAACTCACGCATTTCTTTATAGGTTAAAGCTGTTATCTCTTTTGGCTGATTAACAATCGTTGGATTTACGCAATAAACAGAGTCAACGTCAGTAAAGTTCTCATAGAGATCTGCTTGAACTCCAGCTGCAACAATTGAACCCGTTATGTCAGAACCTCCACGTGAAAAAGTAACCAATTTCCCTTCCTTTGTATAACCAAAAAATCCAGGAATGACAACAATTTCTTTATAATCTCTTAACTTGTACAATTCGGCTAAACTTTCATCAAGAATTTGAGCACCACCTGGTTCATCACTTAAAATTAGGCCAGCATCTCTAGGATTTAAATAGCGTGCCTTTAAACCTAATGATGACAAATACTCACTAAGTAATTGAGCTAACGAGTCTTCACCAAGCGCCTTAATTGATTCTAATTTAAAGTCCAGCTCACCGTCACCAGCAAAAATGGACTTTACAGTCGCCTTTAAATATTTTAACACTTGATCTGATAAACCCAAGTCATCAATGATGGACTTAAAACGAACAAGTACTTGATTTAAGTCATCATGATAATTTTTATTTTCCATAAATGATTGACCCAATTTAATTAATAAATCAGTCACTTTAATATCAGCCGCACTTCGTTTGCCAGGTGCTGAGACGACAATGACACGTCGTTCTGAATCTGCTTGAATAATTTCAGCAACTTTTTTTAATTGCTCAGCATTTGCGACTGAGCTCCCCCCAAATTTTGCTACCTTCATCATATACATCTCCAATATTTTTTCTATATAGAGATCTTACCATAAAATAATCGGTTTTGTTATAGAAAATTCTGATTATTCGTCTTCATATTGAAGTAAATGATGAATGTTAGCTTCATACTTTATCTTTGACTTTAAATGGATTGATTAACGTTTAATAAACATTTGAGTCCAATACTTTCCATCCTCAACATAGCCAACACCTATATGAGAAAAATCCCCTAATATAATTTCACGATGCTCAGGGGTATTCATCCACCCTCTAAACACTTCATGTGGGGTTTGCTGACCACGAGCAATATTTGTTGCTGTCTGGTCATATTGAATGTCGAAACCTTGAATCATCTCAAAAGGTAACCCATAGGAGGGGCTTGTATGAGAAAAATAATTATTCTCTAACATATCCGCTGATTTTAGTCTCGCCACTTTAGATAATTGCTCATCCGGTCGAAGTTCATTTAAACCATTCTCGACCCTTTCTTGATTGACCAATTGTATAACAATATGCTCAGTATGTTTAATGACATCAATATTTGGGATATTAATTTTATCTTTTGGGTAAATCAAATCTGGATTTTCAATCTGAGGATTGACTTCGATAATTTCAGTCACACCTATCTGATAACGTAAAGCAATTTTCCATAATGAATCATCAGGCTGTACCGTGTAAACTGATTCTGCCATTGTATGAATAGGATGAATTAATAAAAATAACACACTTAGAATAAGTAGTTTTTTCAATTATAAAACCTCCTTTTTAGCTTAGTTTGCAGCAAAAGGAGGTTTTTATACTAAATTTAACTCGCTCGATATTCAAGCCTTAAGTGGTCTGCCACCATGGCGATAAATTCGGAATTGGTTGGCTTTGCTTTTGAGCTGCTGACCGTATATCCAAACAAATCAGATATCGAATCGATATTGCCACGGCTCCAAGCCACTTCAATAGCATGGCGAATCGCTCGCTCCACTCTCGAAGGAGTCGTCTTATATTTTTTAGCTATATCAGGATACAAAATCTTGGTAATTGAACCCAACAATTCAACATCATTAAAAATCATTGTAATTGCTTCACGTAAGTACATATAACCTTTAATATGAGCCGGAACACCCACCTCATGAATTATGTTCGTAATACTTGCCTCTAGATCAAATTTGTTTTGTTTATGATCAGCGTGTTTAGCTGTTTTTCGTTCAATTTTTGGCTTGCCAAACACTTGTCTAACTTGTTCTGCTAAATAATCGAGATCAAACGGTTTGAGAATAAAATAAGATGCACCTAAATCGGCTGCTTTCTTCATTACATCTTCTTGCCCAAAGGCTGTAAGCATAATAACTTGTGGATATTTGGCTAAATTTAATTCCTTCATTCGAGTCAGTACGGCTAATCCATCCATATGAGGCATAATAATATCTAGAATGACAACATCTGGATTAGTGTCTGCTAAAAGATCAAGGCTATCTTTTCCATTATGAGCTGTCCCTACAACTTCAATATCCTTTTGTTGATCAAAATATTCCTCCATCACTCTTACTAATTCTTGATTATCATCCACTAAACCATTAGCGTTGCATAAAAACATTTTTTACTTGTCAAACGATTAAATGATTGTCAAATTGCTATAAGTTAAAATTTACCATCTGCTTCTGATTTTTAAATTTAAAAAAGTGAACAGTGAACGAAAAGTAGCCCTTATCCACAATTTGGTATTTCACTCTTTTATTAAACAAACAAAGGATCAAAATCAAGTGTGTCTAAATGTTCCACCTCACCTTCGCTATATTGTTTCATAAGGATTTGAAACTCGTGTTCATAATCATATTTTCTTCGTCCTTTTGACGTGCGAGTGGGTGGGCGAAACAACGCTTTTATGAATGTCTCATAACTTTCAAATAGCAGGTTTTTTAACGTCTTTTTGATCGTGAGAAGACGCCCTTTAAACCCAGTGTTATCTTGAATTAAAACGGTTAAACAATAAGTAATCAGGGCCATCCAAATTTGATTGTAAACCGCATTTTGGCTTTTACCATAGAACGTTTTTATTTTTAAATGTTGCTTCATCCATTTGAAAAATGTTTCTATTTTCCAACGATAACGATAGAGATCACCGATTTCTTTCGCGGATAAGCCAAAACAATTCGTGACAATCGTTACGCTGTTACCCTTGGTGTCTTCTGTCTCGATTAATCGTAGGGGCTGAATCATTTTGGTTCCAGATGTCTCGTTACCTAAATAAACATCTTGGTCTTTAAAAATGAGTTGATCTGGATCTGGAACTTGCTCTGAAAGCACTTCAATGTCTGCGTTCTTTTTAAGTCGTGTGACAAACTGGATATCTGAAAGACAAAGCTTTTCAAATTGTTTGTAATCCATATAACCTCGATCAAATAGATAAATTGCATCTGGATCACGATCAATTAATTCATCCATTTGCGAACGGTCCGAATGGATCGCTGGCAGTAACTTAGCTTGATCGGGTATGGTGTGATCTTTCGTGACAATGACTTTTAAGTGTAACCGAACACCTGCTTTAGTCTTTCGAAAGGTCGCCCAAGGGTACTGACTTAAACTCATACTCATTGTGCTTGAGTCAATCACATTTAAACGCGTGATGTCTCGTAAAAAAAGTAAATGGTAGGACATTTTCACCTGAATTTTCTTTGTTAAAAACCGAAAGATATTCTCAAACATTTCAGAGGGCAATTCACTTAATTTTCGAGACAGTTGTGACGTACTGATACTTTCAAATCCTATTTGTTTTTTAAGATCAGCCTTATCTTTTGTTTGTTTTGAAACGCTTGTTAAACTGTCTGTGTCACAGAGTTGAGCAATAATCATTAGTTTAAAGAATCGATAAGCCGTCAGCTTTTTGACATACTTATCAAGGTTCTCGACATGGCTCAAATCTAAAAGTGTTTGTTCATCAATCAGTTTTAGCACTTCACTAATTGTAGATTTTATGGTATTCTTGTCCATGATATGGCTCCTTATTTTTTGGGATTTGGACAGAGCTACCAAACCTAATTATAAGGAGTTTTTTCTATTTTTTGAAATATTTCGAAAAACCACTTGACATTTTGAAAAAATGTTTATGCAAAGCTAATGCCACTAAACAAACTTTAATTTTTCCCAACGTCATTTCCTCCTTATATTCCCTATGGTCTCCTAACTAAGATTCGACGAAAACTCACTTTTCCCTTTTTAAAATTATAAAAAAATTATTATTCGCTAAAACTTCTAATCATTCGCTAAATATAATGAATTCGCCTATAAATATTCCTTTTTATACCTATTTTGTCGAATTTCATTTATATTAAGTATAACACAAACAATAGCTAAGCTATAGATAAAACGAAACTTCAATCAGTAGGAGTTGGGCCTACAGGATGTAGGTCATGCAGATGTTTCCGGTGGGATGAGTAAAGATTTGCGGTTACTCGCCCCATCAAAACCCGTTGTTGCCCCGAGTTTTACGGACGGTTAGCTGTGATAAATATATAAAATTATCCATAAAAAACGGTCTCAGCTTTTCTTAACTGAGACCGTTCTTATTATTTATCACGAACAGATAAAGATTAGCTGGCTTGTGCCAAGGTATCTGTATAATTAATTTCTGCTTCATCTAACATCCATTCAATATGGATGCCATAGCCTGATGTTGGATCATTAACAAATACATGTGTGACAGCTCCAATAATTTTATCATCTTGGATAATCGGACTACCGCTCATCCCTTGAACAATGCCACCCGTTTTATCAAGTAAGCGTGGGTCGGTTACCTTTAATACCATGCCTTTGGTGGCTGGATTTTTTTGTTCAATGGCACTTATGATTTCAATATCGAATGTTTCTATTTCTTCATCGTTAATAACTGTTAAAATTTGAGCAGGTCCTTCTTTTACTTCTTCAGCACGAGCAATTGGTAATGGCTCTGCAAGTGGGCCTTCTTTTAATTCATGATCTAAATTACCAAAAACACCAAATGCGCTATTCTTAGTAATATTCCCTAAAAGTCCTTCATTTTGATCAAATGAAGCTCTTTTTTCTCCGGGAGATCCTGTACCACCCTTTTGAATCGAGGTAATTTTTGATCGGACTATACTCCCTGATTTAATTTCAATTGGTTCCTTAGTATCCATATCCGAAATGACATGTCCCAAGGCACCATATTTTTTGGTAATGGGGTCATAAAACGTCATCGTTCCAATTCCGGCAGCTGAATCTCGAATGTATAATCCAATTTTATAACTGTCAGATAATTCATCAAATGATGGGGTTAATTCTTCTTGGAAGGTTTTATTACCTCGTTTATATTTGACATCAATGGCTTGATCTGTTTCACCAGCTTCTTTTACAATAGGTCCAATATCCTCGATTGATTGAATTTTTTGATCATTCATTTCCAGTATATTATCACCTACTTTAATACCTGTTTCTTTACCAGGGGATAAACCCATTTGTTGTTCACCAATATAATGGTATCCAACGACTAGAACGCCTAAAGTTTCTAAATTAACACCAATTGATTGCCCGCCAGGTACAACTTGATATTGTTGATCAACATTTACATTAACTTTTTTTACTGGTATATCTTTAAATTGATATTTTAATTCAGTTTGACCGATATTTTCAGGTTTAATTTTATTATTGTCAATATTTACAACCTCTTGACCTTTTTCGGCAACGAGATCAAGCGGGTGATTGTCATCAGTAAATTGAATAGTCTCTAAATGATTTGTATATAAATTTAATTGTGTGGGAATCGCTAAATATTGTTTAACAACTGGTACAAATGGTAAAGTCATCAAAATGATAATTAAAGCTATGCCACACGTATATTTGAGTATTTGTTTTTTCACAATTCACGCTCCTTTTCTTTTTGATTTGTTTTTTTCTGTACCTTTACTTTGACCTTGAATCGACTTTTTTAAACCCAGTAAAGTTCTCAAAAAAAAGAGAAGATTTCCTTTTGACAAAAAGAAAAAGAAGCTTATGGTGGCAATAAACTTCTTTTCGATCAATTGTTGATTTATTATCTATTTTTGTAAGTATTTGCACTGTTGATTAATTCTTCAGCATGACTTATTGAGGCGTCTGTAAGTTTGGTTCCGGTTGTCATTCTTGCCAATTCATTGACGCGATTCATCTGACTTAATTCTTTAACCGTTGTATAGGTTTCATTTTTAGATGATTGTTTTTCAATTAACAGGTGGTGATCTGCCATTGCAGCAACTTGTGGTAAGTGGGTAATGCATAAAACCTGTGATTCAAGGGAAATATTATAAATTTTCTCAGCAATAGCTTGTGCTACTCGTCCGCTTACTCCTGTATCCACTTCATCAAAAATAACGCTTGTCACTCCTTGATACTTAGCAAAAATTTTTTTAAAGGCAAGCATAATCCTTGATAACTCCCCGCCTGAAGCCACTTTATCCAACGGTTTAACAGGCTCTCCAGGATTTGTTGAAAGTAAGAAACGAACATGATCGAAGCCTGATTGACCTAAATGCACAGGTTTACCAGCAAACTCTGGATCATCCGATTTTCCTTCTCTGATCGAAATTTCTGTTTCAAATTTTGCTTTAGCTAAATAAAGGTCTTCTAATTCCGTTTTAATAACTTTTACTAATCGTTTAGCCGCTTTCATCCGAAGGTCATGTAAATGATTGGCCTCGACAATTGCATCTGCTGATAATTCATTGATTTGTTCTGTCATATTTTGAATCGATTGATCTCGGTCTTCTAATTGATCAATCTCATCTTCGATTTTAGCAGCATATTCTAAGATATCATTTACAGTATCGCCATATTTTCTAATTAACAACTGTAATTCATTCAAGCGTGTTTCAATTGTAGCTAATCGATTAGGATCATAAGCCAGATCATCTAAATAATGGCGCAATTGAAAGCTTATTTCCTCGAGCATATAATAATGGTTTGAATAGTCCTCAGATTTTTTTTGTAATTCAGGTTCATACGTACTAGCTGTTTCCAGTGCTGTTAATCCTAAGGAAAGCCAATCTAAACCTTTTTGCTCACCTTTTAAGGCATTGTATGCCTCCTGGACATTTTGATATATTTGTTCAAAATTCACGAGTTTTTCTCTTTCTTTCCTTAACTCTTCATCCTCATTTAAGGTTAATTCAGCAGTTTTAATTTCATTAAGCTGAAAACGGAGTAAATCAAGTCTTTGGATGATTTCTTGTTCATTATTATTTAATTGATGAAATTTTTCTTTTGTTTTCTTTAATTTTTGATAAACCTTCTTATAATCATCATAAGCGTCTTGACTATCCTCCTGATTAAATAAATCGAGCAAATGGAGATGTTGATTTGAATCTAACAAAGACTGCGTTTCATGTTGTGAATGAATATCGATTAAGGTTTGACCGAATTCTCGCAAAATAGCTAATGTTACTAATGAACCATTCACACGACAAATACTTTTTCCTTTTGCACTGATCGTGCGCTGTAATACAACCATTCCTTCTGAGTCCATCTCAATCCCATAATTATCAAATAATTTAAAAATGGCATGTTTATTATCTTCAACCGTAAATAAGCCTTCTAATATAGCCTTTTGCTTTCCATAACGTACATATTCAACAGAACCTCTACCTCCAGCTAACAGTTGAATGGCATCAATGATAATCGACTTTCCTGCACCTGTTTCACCAGTTAAAACTGTTAAACCTTCATTGAATGGTATCGTTAGTTGATCTATAATTGTGAAATTCTGAATGGAAAGTTCAGTTAACAAAACGGATCACCTCAAATAATTTCAAGAATTTTAAAGCATTTTCAGAAAATCTTTTTCAATTTTTTCGGTAACTGCCTCGTCTTTACAAATAATTAATATCGTATCATCACCACAAATAGTGCCTAATATCTCATCCCACTCTAAATGATCAATTAAGGCTCCAAGTGCATTGGCATTGCCAGGTAAGGTTTTTAAAATGAGAAAATGAGTTGCTCTATCTAAACTTATAAATGCGTCTTGCATTAAGCGTTTTAACTTTTCTAAAGGATTAAAACGCCGGTCGGCAGGCAAACTATATTTATAACGACCATCTTCCATTGGTACTTTGATTAAATGAAGTTCTTTTATATCTCGAGAAATTGTAGCTTGCGTGACGTTGTATCCTTCGCTTCTTAAAATATCAACTAAATCATCTTGCGTTTCTACATCATGACTGGCGATATATTCTCGAATTTTAATATGTCGTTGTCCTTTTTTCATTTGGCCGTTCCTTTCTTAACTTTACTAGTTATTTAAGCTCTTCATGTGCCTTTAAAACTGTTGTTGTAATTTCTTCAAACCAATCAACAGCCGGAGTCTTTTGATCTGGTTGATAAACAAAATGGGCTAGAAATTCAATATTTCCATCTCCACCGGTGATTGGTGAAAAGGTTAATTTTTTTAAAATAAAATGCCTTTCTTGTGCAAATCTTAACGTTGAGGATAAGACCTCTTGATGTACTTCTGGCTTTCTAACAATCCCTTTCTTTTCCACCTGCTCTCTCCCGGCTTCAAATTGGGGTTTAATTAAAGCGATCACATCAGCTCCATCCGTTATTATTTTTGCTAAGGCAGGAAAGATTAATTGGAGCGAGATAAATGAAACATCAATCGTTGCCAAATTAGGTGAACCATGAGTAAATAAATCAGAAGTCGCATGACGAAAATTCGTTCGTTCCATAACGATGACACGATCATCATTTCTTAATTTCCATGCAAGCTGATTATAACCTACATCTACAGCATAACAAAGCTTTGCTCCATTTTGTAAAGCACAATCAGTAAAACCACCTGTCGATGAACCCACATCAACCATAATCCGATCCGTCAGATCAAGATCAAATGTTTGAAGTGCTTTTTCTAACTTTAACCCGCCACGTCCGACATATGGAAGTTCTTTCCCTTTTATCATCAAAGGTATATCCTCGGCAACTTTTTCACCAGGCTTATCTAAGCGGGTCGTGCCGGAAAAGACAAGTCCCGCCATAATCGAGCGTTTTGCTTTTTCACGTGTTTCAATTAACCCTTTTTCAACTAATAAGACATCAAGTCTGATTTTTTTACTTGTCATTATATCGTACCCTTTGTTTAAGTGTAGGCAACATTTGCTCAGCCTCTTTAATAATTTGTGTCGCTGTTAAACCAACTTCATCAAGTAATGATTTCACATCACCATGCTGAATGAAGTAATCAGGAATACCCATTCTTTTTATCTTTACATGTGAATGATTTGATTCCTCTGCAAATTCCATGATCGAGCTTCCAAATCCACCAGCTAATACAGCTTCTTCTATTGTAAGTATTGGTCGCTCAGATTGAAATAAATTTATTAAATAATTTTTATCTAACGGCTTTATAAACCTAGCATTGACTAATTCAACTGATATATCATGACTTGCTAAAATACGAACGGCTTCTTTTGCAACAGAAACCATATTACCGAATGTTAATAGGGTTAGATCTTTTCCTTGAGTTAAAACATCCCATTTACCGATTGGGATCAAATGACTCTTTTCTCTGACTAATACATTAGGTGCTTGACCTCTCGGATAGCGCATTGCAATAGGTCCAGCCTCATAATGCATACTTGTTTCAATCATATCGCGACATTCATTTTCATCTTTAGGCATCATAATAACGATATTGGGTAAAGCTCTTAAAAATGAAATATCAAAAACGCCTTGATGTGTTTCTCCGTCTGCTCCCACTAAACCTGCTCGATCAATACCAATAATAACATTTAAATTTGTCCGACAAATATCATGTAATATTTGATCATAAGCACGTTGTAAAAAGCTTGAGTAAATAGAAAGAAACGGCTTAACACCTTGTGTGGCTAATCCAGCAGCCATCGTTGCGGCATGTTGCTCCGCAATGCCAACATCAAAAAGTCGATCAGGATATTTTTCTGCAAAGGCTTCTAGTTGTGACCCCAAAATCATGGCTGGCGTGATCACAACCAATTCTGGATGTTTAGAGGCTTGATCAATCAACGCCTCAGTAACAACTTTACTCCATGAAATCGATTGATTGACCCCTTTAATCTTTTCACCTGATTTAATATGATAAGGACCCACACCATGCCATTTATCCTTGTTATCATTTTCTGCTGGTAAATAACCCTTCCCTTTTTTAGTAATCACGTGTATCAGTACAGGACCTTTAGTTTTTTTAGCATATGAAAGGTGTTTTTTTAACATTTGGATATCATGGCCATCAATCGGACCAAAATAAGTGAAGCCTAATTCTTCAAATAAGATACCGGGTATCATTAAATATTTCATGCTGTCCTTCATGCGCATTGTTGCATCAGCTAATAATCCACCAATGCCAGGAACTTTCAGCAACAATGATTCCAAACTTTCTTTTACCTTCGTGTAGTTACCCGCACTGCGCATTCTTGCTAACGCTTGATGTATAGCTCCAACATTATGACCAATTGACATTTCATTATCGTTTAAAATAACAATTAGATCTATTTTTTCAGCGCCGATATGATTAAGCGCTTCAAGCGCCATTCCGCCAGTCAATGCGCCATCCCCGATCAGCGGTACAATATATTGTGATAGCTTGTTTAAATCACGAGCAAGTGCCATTCCCATCGCCGCAGAAAGTGATGTTGAGCTATGTCCAGCCTCCCATATATCATGGTCGCTTTCAGTTCTTTTCAAAAAACCTGATAAACCTTTATAATGCCTTAATGTCTTAAATTCAGCTGCTCTTCCTGTTAAAATCTTATGTGTATATGATTGATGACCAACATCAAACAAAATTTTATCTTCAGGACTATTAAATTCACTGTGTAGGGCTATCGTTAATTCTACAACTCCTAAATTAGATCCTAAGTGCCCTCCTGTTTCAGCTAATTGGCCAATTAGAAATTGACGAATTTCATTTGCTAATACATTTAATTCATCAATCGTTAATTCTTTTAAAAAAGCAGGATGTTTTATTTTAGTAAGATCTAACATTTGGGAGCCCTCCCTATCATCTACCATTTTGCACTATTTTCGAGTCCTTTTTAGTTTAGGTCTATTGTTAAAAATAGCAAGTATTTTACCTGCATAAATGATTATATTTGTACTATAATTTATCGCAAAGAATTTACCAATCGCTTTTCCACCTACTGTTAAAGCCGCCACGACACTTGTCATTAAGACATTAATGGTTATCTGTACAGCTGATCCTTCACCGTGTCCAAATACTTGTGCCAACTGGAGCACAACCAACGCGGATGCCGTTCCACTAATAATTCCGGAAATATCACCAACAACATCATTACAAAAGCTTGCAAACCGATCTGCATGACGGACAATATAAACAGCTTCTTTTGCACCAAAAACTTTCTCTGACGCCATTGCATGAAATGGTTGCTCGACAGCAGCAGTAGCAGCAATACCAAGTGTATCGAAGAAAATTCCAACAAAGATAATAATGAGGACAATTAGGATTCCTACTCCCCAAATAACACCATTCATTATAGTAGATGAAATAACTGAAAAAATTGCCGCTAACACAAATGTGATAACGGCAATACTTATGCTAAACATGATTGATTTTTTTAATTGTTGGCCTGTATTTGAATTTGATTTTGCCATTAACGCTTCCCTCAAGTCAATATGTAATTGGGATGGTCACTTGAAAAGTAAAAACTACGGCTTAGGTCCAGTAGGTTTTCCCAGATATATACCGAATGTTGCCATTCAGGCGGTTCCCCATTAAATATATCTTAGCTCCGTCACCGAAAGCTAGACTGGATTGCCACTTAGTCCGTACTATAATTCCCTTCAAATGTCCAAGGAACAGTCTAGGAGATTTCCTCAACAATTCTTAACCGCTCCCTAGCCTCTTTTGCAATTCTGATTTCATATAGTACAACTAAGTATTAGTGGCCACTAATACTTGATTAATCATCTATAATCCCCTCAGAAATCACTCAAGGCAGGCTACGCTGTCAACAACAAGTCAAAACAAAAACTAGCTGTTGATCAGGTTCATACCCCATCCCATTACATGACTTTGGCTAAAGTGTTGTAACGAAAATGGGCCTCCACGGAAGCAGGGTCAACGCCCACATGCCTTTGTGGATCGCCCTACGACCTTAACTCCCAGCATCAACCCAAGGCTGGGCGCCTCAAGCCGACACAAGGAACTTCATCGATGTGCCCTTTGGCAGATTTTTAGCCCTGCCTTCAAGAACGGAGAATTGACTAGAATACTGCACCATCCCTTATGAATATATTATATCATAGGTCAGTATATTTGACTAATTTCATTTTTTATCATATATGTCAATTATTTTTCAATAAATTTCTGATTATTTTGAACACATACTATAACTTATTACATAATTATTGCTTTTTTACAGAGTTAGTTAAATATTGACTAGCCATTATCGCTAAAATAAAAAACACCCAAATACTTATATTAGATACTATATGTCCCATAATATACGATAAATCAAGACCATTCCACAAAAAAATGGGCAAATAACTTATAATTTTTTTAAGGTTTTTGAAAAATCATAATTCTCCTTTGGAGAGTAAACGTGGTATACTAATAACATTTTCATCGCTTGTCTTTCAGGAAAAATGTGCAGGAGAATATCTATACTAAATGATACTGCTAATAATGCCCAGAAGAATTCTAAACTACTCACAGAATTAATCCCCTTTACCCTTCTATCACTGATCACGATTACTCAAATAATCAATTAAAAAAGCTAGTGTTGAATTTGAGATATTTGCCTGTGATAAAGCTTGATGAGCTAAATCTACATTCTTTTGTCTTTCTTTTATCGCACCATCTATTCCCAATAATTTAGGATAAGTACTCTTTTCATTGGTTAAATCACTACCCACTTGCTTTCCTATTTTGCTTTCTTGTCCCTGAACATCAAGAATATCATCTTGAATTTGAAAAATTAAGCCCATATGCTTGCCACACTGCTTAATCGCTTTAAGCTCAGTGCCAGAAGCACCCGCAATATAAGCGCCCATTTCCATTGCAAAGATCAGTAGTTCTCCTGTTTTTAAATGATGAATCTGCTCCATTTCTTCTAATCCAATCGCTTGATCTTCAGCTTTTAGATCTAGTATTTGACCCGCTACCATGCCACTTGCACCCGCAGCCTCACTAAGACGGTTAATAATCGTGATTTTTTGTTCAGCAGATAAATGTTCTGCTTCTGAAATCACCTGAAAAGCCATGGTCAATAGTCCATCACCAGCTAAAATAGCGGTTGCTTCGTCAAATTGAATATGATTGGTTGGCAGCCCTCTCCGCAACTGATCATCATCCATCGCTGGTAAGTCATCATGGATCAGAGAATATGTATGAACCATTTCAAGTGCAATGGCAGCTGGCAGTACGTCATGTTTGTTGCCTCCAAACGCTTCTGCACTTGCGATCATAAGAATAGGGCGAATTCTTTTTCCACCAGCCTTAATTGAGTAAAGCATTGATTCTTTTAGAAAAGGAGGAATCATAGCACTTTGAACCTTTTCTACGATCGCTTGGTTTATAACATTTTGGTTTGCAGCAATAAACGTTTCCAAATCATCGATCATTTTTTTATTCCTCCTCTATTTCAATTGATTTACTTTCTCCTTCGTCATTAACAATATTAGCGACTTGTTTTTCAACCTGTGCTAACTTTTCATCGCACCACTTGGATAATTCAATTCCCTTTTGATAATAAGATATAGCATCCTCTAAAGGAACATCAGCTTCTTCTAATTTTTTTACGATTTCCTCTAACTCCAACATAACCTCTTCAAAACTTCGCTTTTTTTCAGTCATGATCATCCTCCTCTATTCCCCATACTTGACAGTCTAATGATCCATCAACCAATTTAAGTTTTACTTGATCACCTGGCTCGATTTGTTTAACGGTTTTAATAATCTGTCCTTGTTCACCATATCCAATGGAATAACCTCGCCTCATTGTGTTTAAAGGACTCAATAAATGTAATTTATTAAGCTGTGTATCAAAATGAAAAGCTTTCTTATCAATAATTTGTTCAAATCTCGCCTGTAAAGATTGTACTAAAAATTCCTTCTGTTGCTGGTAGGCATTGATTTGGTGCCTTGGATCTTTAAACTTTAATTGGGCAAAAAGTTGTTGAAAAGAATGCTTACTAGTATGTAAATATTCATCAATACTTCTTTGTAACCGATCAACTAATCGATCTAATTCTTGTTCTTTCTGACTGATCAGTTGTTTTGGATAATTAAATGCATAACTCGTTTGTAAGTGACTTAATTGTTCCCTTTTTCTTGTTACAAGTGCTTTGAACTCACGATTTAACGATCTTTTAATTTGGAGATTTTTCTCAACGAGTTCTGCTAATAATGGAACAGCTAATTCGGCGGCAGCCGTAGGTGTCGGCGCTCTTAAATCGGCTACCAAATCGGTTATTGTCAGATCTGTTTCATGACCTACACCTGAAATAACAGGCAGACTAGAATTAGCAACAGCTCTTGCAACGATCTCTTCATTAAATGGCCATAACTCTTCGATCGATCCTCCACCTCGAGCGACGATAAGCACATCAATAGTTGAGTCTTGATTAGCTTGATAAATTTTCCTCACAAGATCATCTTTGGCTTGATCACCCTGAACAAGTGCAGGGAAAACAGTAAGTTGAGCGATCGGATAACGTCTATTAATGGTCGTTAAAATATCTCGTATAGCTGCCCCAGTTTCCGAAGTAATGATGCCGATATGATCAGGAAAATCAGGAATCGCCCTTTTTCCCGTTTGTTCAAATAATCCTTCCTGACCTAGCTTTTCTTTTAATTGTTCAAAAGCTAAATGGAGGGCGCCAATACCATCTGGGATCATTTCATGGACATATAGTTGGTATTGACCCATGGGCTCATAGACTGAAACCTCACCTTTAACAATAATATGCATACCACTTTCAGGTTGAAACCGAAGTGAACGATTGTAACCTGCAAACATAACAGCTGAGATTTTTGAATGATCATCCTTTAACGTAAAGTACATGTGCCCACGGCTATGATGCTTAAAATTTGAAATTTCTGCTTTAAGCCATACGGTTGTTAAATGCTTGTCCAATTCAAATTTTCGTTTGATATATCGGGTTAAGGCTGTAACAGTTAAATATTTATCTGGCATTATTATTCACACCTAACTGATTAGTTTGTTGCTTGATTGACAGCTGCTTTGATCGTATTTTTCATTAACATCGTAATGGTCATGGGCCCTACACCTTTAGGTACAGGCGTTAAGTATGCTGCCTTTTCTTTCACTGAATCAAAATCAACATCTCCTGTAAGCGATCCATCTTCAGTCCGATTAATACCAACATCAATAACAGTAGCTCCTGATTTAATGTATGAATGATCAATCATATTAGCCCGACCAACAGCAACTATAACAATATCTGCTAATTGGACAATTTCTTTCATATTTGAAGTTTTTGAGTGACAATACGTAACGGTTGCGTGCTCATTGAGTAGAAGTTGTCCAACTGGTTTGCCAACAATATGGCTACGACCAATAATAACGGCATGTTTTCCAGCTAGCTCAATTCTTTTTAATTTAAGCATTGTCAAAATTCCATAAGGTGTACACGGCAAAAATGTATCTTGATTTGTCAACATTTTACCAATATTAATCGGATGAAATCCATCAACATCCTTAGTTGGAGCAATAGCTTCTATGATCAATTGCTCGTCAATGTGTTCAGGTAATGGAAGCTGAACTAAAATACCATTCACATCTGATTCCTGGTTTAATTGTTTAATTAAATCTAATAAGTCATTTTCTGATGTTTCTGCTGGTAAGCTTATTAATTCAGATTGAATCCCGACAAAGTCAGCAGCTTTTTGTTTTCCAGAAATATAAGATTTTGAGGCTGGGTTATCACCGATCAAGATAACAACTAATCTTGGATGGATGCCCCTCTTTTTTAAGTTAGCCACTTCTTCTTTCATTTCTTGTCGCAATGCTTCTGCAAGTTGATTACCATAAATAATTGTTGCTGTCATGATTGAACATCTCCCTTATTTATTCATCTTTGCTAGTACACCATTGATAAATTGCCCTGATTTCTCATCACCATAAATGTGAGCAAGTTCAATCGCTTCATTGATGGCAACCCCTTTTGGTGTATTTAGTTCAGAGAAGATTTCATAGGTAGCCATTCGTAAAAGAGTTTTTTCAACATTGGCTAATCGCTTCATTGCCCAATTTTCTAAATGGTCTTCTATTTTTTGATCAATAACCCCTACTTCTTTCACAACGCCATAGATCAGAGTCGATACAAATTCATTAGGCTCTTCTTCTAAAATTAATTCTATCGCCTCATTCACATCATAATCTTTGCTATCCATTGAAAAAAGCACTTGAAATGCTTTTTCTCTTCCAAGTCTACGATTCATTTGAATTCTCCTTGCATATAATCTATTCGATTTTTCTGTTTTATCATTTTCGACTTTAAAAGACAATAATAGCACATTGAATTCAATTCTGAAAATATAATATGGTCATCCGATGTCACAACTGACTTTTAAGTATATCCTTATTTTATTCTTATAAGTGCTTTATTACAATATGAAAAACTCATATTCCTTTGTCTTTACTCACACATAAATGTATTAACTTTGGCATTGTAATAAAGAGTGAAGGTTTTAGTCGAGGATTTTTAAGATTGGCGATAAGACATTTTTTTATCGATTAATGATAAGAAGACCCTCAGAGTTTCTCTCTCTAGGGTCTTCTTATCCTTGCTTAGCCTTGTTCTTCTTGCAGTTCTTCTTTCTCCATTTGAACACCGACAACATGGACATTAATTTCTTGTATTTCTAATGCCGTCATTGTTTTCAATGTTAGCCTGATATTTTCTTGAACTTTTTGGGCAACTACTGGGATCGTTACACCATAGTCAAAAACAACAAATACATCAATAACAACACCCGTTTCCGTTAATTCAACCTTAATTCCTTTACCATGCGATTTTAGCCCGAATCGTTCGGCAACATCAGTAGCAAAATTTCCTCGTCGTGAATAGACACCTTTTATTTCTGTCGTAGCAATACCAGCAATTACTTCGATCACTACTGGAGCAATTTCAACTTTTCCTAAACTTGCATCTTCACTTACATTTAAAATAGTTTGTTCGCTCATGACGATCCACTCCTTTAGAGTTAATCTAAACTGCTCAATTTGTCCTTACCCGTCTAACTCTGCTTCTACAATTGGGTATAATTTGAGAAATTTCGTATTAAAATCTCCCGATAAAAATACGGAATGTTCCATCACCTTTTGATGAAATGGAATAGTAGTCGGTATACCTTCGATAAAAAACTCACTTAAAGCTCTTTTCATTCGACTGACCGCTTCTTCTCTTGTTTCACCATAAGCAATTAATTTGGCAATCATCGAATCATAATAAGGCGGAATTTTATAGCCTGGGTAAACAGCTGAGTCAACTCTTATTCCCAATCCTCCTGGAGGTAAATAAAGCTCGATTTGCCCCGGATTAGGTAAGAAATCGCGAAATGGATTCTCTGCATTGATTCGACATTCAATCGCCCAGCCATTGAGTTGAACAGCCTCTTGCTTGATCCCTAAAGGTTGATTACTCGCTATATTAATCTGCTCTTTAATTAAGTCAATCCCCGTAACCATTTCAGTAACTGGGTGTTCTACCTGAATTCGTGTGTTCATTTCCATGAAATAAAAAGCATGTGTCGTTTTATCAAAAATGAATTCAATCGTTCCAGCACCAGAATAGTTTACGGCTTTAGCGGCTTTAACAGCTGCATCACCCATTCTGCTACGAATCGATTCATCAATTGCTGGAGAAGGTGTTTCTTCGATGAGTTTTTGCAAACGTCTCTGGACAGTGCAGTCTCTCTCACCTAAGTGTATCACATTTCCATGGTTATCTGCTAGTACTTGTATTTCTACATGTGAAAAATTTTCAATATACTTTTCAAGATAGACACCAGGATTTCCAAATGCTTTTTCTGCTTCTTGTTCAGTCACTCGAATTGACTTTAATAAATCAGCTTCTTCACGTACAATACGAATACCCTTTCCACCGCCACCAGCTGTGGCTTTAACAATAACCGGATACCCCATTTGGTTGGCTAGGCTAAGCGCCTCTTGATCTGATTTTATCACACCAGCTGAGCCAGGGACAATTGGAACACCAGCTAACTCCATTGTTTGACGAGCTACATCTTTAGTTCCCATTTTTTGAATCGCGTAAACACTGGGTCCAATAAAGGTGATATTACACTTACTACATAGTTCAGCAAAATCAGCATTCTCAGCAAGAAAACCATAACCTGGATGAATAGCATCCACTTCCGTTAAATTAGCTACACTCATAATTGGCGTAAAATTCAAATAACTCTCTTGACTATTTGCTGGTCCAATACAATAGGCTTCATCAGCTAACTGAACATGAAGTGCATCGGCATCTGCTTCTGAATAAATAGCAACGGTTCGAATACCAAGCTCTTTACAAGCTCTAATGATCCGAACCGCAATTTCTCCACGGTTAGCTATTAAAATTTTCTTTATCATTTCAGCGCCCCCCCTAGTTTTGCTTTACCCCAAATAGAGGTTGACCATACTCTACAAGCTCTCCATTCTCAGCAAGAATCTCAACAATTTCCCCATCTACTTCTGCTTCAATCTCATTAAATAATTTCATCGCTTCAACCATACAGACCACTGTATGTTTAGTGACTTGATTACCAACTGATACATAAGGATCACTATCAGGTGATGAAGATAGATAAAAGGTACCAACCATAGGGGACGTGATTTCATAATCATAACCAGCATTTGTATGTTCAGCTTGCTTGTCTTCTTTTGTAACCGGCTCTTCTATCGATTGTTCTTTAATCACTTGTAATTCACTATTGGCTTGTTTGTTAGCCACTTCTACTATATTTGATTGACCATGCTGCTTTCTTAACTGTAATTTCCCACCATCTGTCTGATAAACAAATTCCGTTAAAGAAGATTCATCTAATGTTTTAATTAGTTCTTTCATTTCATTAATTGTTAACATCTAACCACCCCTTGTTACAATTTTATAAATATATATTAATAACAGGTACTAACTATTACTCTTAATATTCTATTAAAAGATGGCTAAAACTGCAACTATTCTTTTTTTGCAATAAAAAAGAGCTGTTGCACAACTCACTCCTTCATTGTGTAACAACCCCACTTTTATCAAATCCGTTTACATTGTATTTTACGTGTTAGATGGCTGAAATTTTACTTGAACCTGCATGGCACCAAATTCATCATAGACTGTTCTCATAATTTGATTAGCCTCTTTATCAGACAAGGAATCGGTTTTTATCGTCACGATGATATTATCATCCATTGTTCGAACCAGAACATCAGAGTAGCCATATTCTGTTTTTAAACTCTCTTCAACAATTAATTCTTTAGTAGATAACTGATCAATTTTTTGCATTTCCTCGTAGGCATCATTTTTCTCTTCACTTGTTGCTGCATTCGAGGCAACAACAGATTCTAATTGTTCAATTTGACTGCTGCGTGACTGAGCAAGTTCCATTCGAATCACGGTGAAAAGTTCTTCATCTGAACTGACTGATGAAATATCTGATTGTTCCTGATCATCACCCTCACTATTATCAAAATCATCTACTTCTGAACTTATCATTAAATCATTATCTATATCTGCCAAATCCTCTGATGTTAATTCTGTTTCCCCATCTGTTTCCTCTTGAAATATAAATGAAAAGTCATCTCCATTTGGTGAATTCATGTAAAAAACACTTAAAACAATCATTAAACTCAATAAAGTCAATAACCAAACCGTTTGTTTTTTTAACATTCTAGCCCTCTCCTTTGCTTCTTGGCATAATAGATACTCGATGAGGAGCGACATCCAATACTCTTGAAACAGCCTCTGTTGCCCATTGCTTGAGTTGTATTTGTTCCACCCCATCTGCAACAACAAGAACCCCTCTGACCTCAGGTTTTTTACTTTGAACAATTAAAGGAACCTCTGTATCTCCTTGCCTGATGATAACAACTTGTTGCTCCTCGGTTAAATCGTCTATATTTCTTGTTCCACCGCCTTGATCAGATTCCACAGTAGTTTGGGTTCCAACAATCAAGTTTTTTTCATAAACCTTTTCACCTGTTGCCTCTAAGTTAACCATCACCTCAACTTCTGAAATTCCTGCGATTTTTTCAAGCATTTCAGACAGATCACTTTGATAAGCTTGTTCTAAATCAAAAAGCGGGTCATTCACATCTTTGTTTGCAAACGTTTCAGTCTTTTCTTCATCTAGTACAGCAGATTGATTTCCATCACCCACCTCCGTTTGATTTGATGATGTAAACCATTGACTGATTATTAAAAGAATAATACCTATACAAGCTAAAATAATTAGATAATTTGATTTTGTTAATTTTCGATTAGATTGTTGGTTATTTAACCAATCAAGCATTTTTTTAAACGGATTGTCCAATACTACCCCCCCTCCCAAGATAGTCGTATTTGCGTTTGATCAATTTCTAATTTCTCACTAAACCAATTGATCATATCCTGATCATAATCATTGAAATCTGCTTCCTTCTGATCCTTGGTTTTACTTGTATTAATAATGACTGGATCAATTTCTGAAGGGTTATCTTCTGCCTCTGTGATTTGAAAATGGAATGTCAGTGTTTCAGGATCAATGTTTTCACTGTTTTCTGATATGATCACGATATCGTCAAGATGATAATCAAAGTCTTGAGCAAATTCCGCCCCCATTTCTTTTTTTAATTGATTGGTCAACTCTTCTATAACATATGCATCATTAGAGGCTTGTATTTCACTTTTTTGCAAATCGACTGCATCTTCTACTTCTTGAGTTGACATATCACCAAGAATAGAATCTATAACTTTACTCGATTCATTCACAAGATTAAGATTGAAAAGCTGTGTGATTGGCTGAATAAAAAATAAAATAAAAATTAACGATAAACTAAATTGGGCGTACTTCTTCATTTTACGATCGGGTAAAATCATGGTTGTTATCATCATAATAATAACTAGAATGATCATTTGATTAATCCAATTTGTTAAAAAATTCAATTGATCATCCCCCTATCGAATCATTAGTGTTAAATTGCTTGCAAGCAGTAACATAACAATCGTCATTAAAAACATAAATGAAATAACGAGTAAAATAGCAAGCAAATAAAAAATATGATCAGAAATAATCGAGATACTCTTTACCACTTGTTCATCACCAATCGGTTGAAGAATTGCTGCAGCAAATTTATAAAATAATCCAACAATAGTGACTTTAATAATTGGGAAACCAACAATTAGAAGAATAAATATCAAGCCAAATAGTCCAAGGCCATTTTTTAATACTTGTGTAGCTGCAAAAACGGTTTCAGTTGCTTCTGAGAACATTCGCCCCACAACAGGAATGAAATTGTTAGTAACAAATTTTGCCGTTTTGACTGTTAGTCCATCTTGAATGGCTGTCACCGCACCTTGTGTCGATAAGACAGTTAAAAACACTGTTAAGCATACAAACATTAATGATAAACTAAATTGTCGTAATAAATCGCCTAACTTTGTTAATTGAAAGGTCTTATTCATTTGACTGACTAGATGAAGGATCAGTGATAAAAAGATAAAATTAACAAATACTTTATCTGTCAACATCACGATAAGATAAAGAAAAGTCACAATGATCGGATGAAAAAAGGAAGCTGAAATAACCCCGCCTAAAGTTGCCATTAAACTTAACAGCAAAGGTAATAACGAAATAATAAAACTATGAATCTGACTAATTGTTGTCGTAATCAATTGGCTAATAACAGTGAAACTTTGAAGAGCTAAAGTTGTTAATAAAATCATTAGGACAAAGTTAGCAACAACGGTAACCGCTTCTGACTGAAACGAAGACTGAATATTTTTTATCAATGCAGAAATGATGGCAATAATAAGTAATTGCCCTAGCAATTTCCCATTTAATATTAATTCATGACCAATCATGCCGATAAATGCTTGAATCCAGCTGATTGGGGATAGCTGCTGATTATTTGTGATAAGATCTTTTACGGTTATTTTATCTACTTCTGGTAAATAATCATGGTATTCATTTCGAAATTCAGACCAATATGTTTCTAATTCATTGACATCCATTTGCTCTAACAAATCACTGGTTGACGATGGTTCTTCTTCTACTTCAGTTGTTTGGGCATGAGTTTCAGGTTGAAAGGCAAAAAAAATAAGGAATAGTATTAAAAAATATTTTACGGTGTCGTACATAATAGCCTCCCGACAAATCCGATTAATAGGGAATGAAGTGAATAATCGTCTCAATAACTGCCATTAATACAGGAACTGAGACAAAAAGAATTGATATTTTACCAATTAATTCAATTTTAGTTGCAATCGAATTTAAACCAGCATCCTTTGTTAATTGAGCACCTAACTCTGTTAAATAAGCAATCCCAATGATTTGAAAAACAGTATCTAAATAAGTAAATTCTAATCGAAAGCGATCTCCCAACGATCGGAGTAAAGCGATCATTTCTCCTAATGGCACTAAGATAAAATAGAATAAAAAAACAGTTGTTAAAATAAGAAGAACAAAAGCGATCGTTGGTTGATAGGGTTTGAGTAATGTGATAAGTAAGGTTGCGATGAGGCCAATTAGAATAATTTGAGCGATCGGCATTTTGCTATCCTTGAAACAAAAAGATCGATTTTATTTGTTGAAAAAGATCAGCAATACTATCGATAACCATCATTAAGACGATGATAAATCCAACAAGCGTAATGAATTGTGCATATTCCTCTTTGCCCATTTGTTTTAATATTGTGTGAATCATTGCCACAACAATACCAATCCCTGCAATTTGAAAGATAATTGAAGCATCTTGTTGCATCATATTTGCTCCTTTCTATATCAGTATAAGTGCAATTAGAATACCTGAAAGGACACCTATGCCGCGATATACCTTACTAAAAACTGAATAATCGTTTTGTGCTTCTGTTAACAATCGATCTAAGTGAACACTTGTTAACTGGATTTGTTTTTGCTGTTGTGTTAAATCAAAGTGACCTAACGTATTGCCAAATTGTTTCATAATATTTAATTCATCGCTTTCTAATGCTGAATAATGACTTAATTGATCCAATTCTGCCGCCCATAAAACCGCTAAATTATCATTTTCGCTTAATTGTGTCGCAATCGAGTGATAAAATTGTTTGATAGGTGCTTGCATTTGATTAGCAATGTGAAAGCAAACATCGACGATTGAATGTTGACTGTAAACCATTTCAGCCTCCATAATTTGAAGAGCTGCTTTCAGCTGTAATAGTTGCTCTGGTCGTTTCTTAAGTCGTGATGCCCTCTCAAATCCGATTAAGGAGGTGGCTGTAATTAAGAGAATGGCTCCAATCCAATTCATTATGCATCCCCCGATCCATACTAATGTTTCGCCCCTCTTGGTTTAGAACGGTGATTTTTTTCTTTCGGTCTAGTATTAAATAACGATCAAAGTATTTTCCTTCTATTAATTGAGCAAATTGTTTCCTTTTCTTTGCTGATTGATAACTATCACTATGCAATGAACATACTAAGTTTACACCTGAACGAATGGATTCTTGAATCGCATCAATATCATTTATAGAACCCATCTCATCAACAATTAACATCTCTGGTGACATTGAACGAATCATCAGTATCATGCCTTCACTTTTAGGGCAGCTATCTAAAACATCAGTACGTAAACCGACATTATAGTGTGGAATACCATTTTTAGATCCAGCAATCTCGGATCGCTCATCTACAATTCCAACTTTCAGCGCTGGAACTTGTCCCCATCCTGTTCCTATTAAACGAGCGAGGTCTCTTAGTAGAGTTGTTTTACCAGACTGTGGCGGACCGATAATAAGTGTATTACTATAACTATCTTTCTTTAGTAAAAACTTAATAACCGAATTAGCAACCCCTATTTTTTCTGTTGCAATTCTTATATTAAAAGAAGATATCGCTTGTATTTGTTTGATTGAACCTTTCTCCAAAACGGTTTTTCCTACAATACCAACACGATGACCACCAGCAATCGTTATATAGCCTCTCTTTAGTTCTTCTTCAAATTTATAACGAGAAAAACCACTCAGTTGATTTAAAATGAATTGTCCATCATCTTCGTTTAAGATTAGCTGGTCTAATGTTATGAAATTAGACTGTAGAACAAGCTCTAAGGGGCGATCAATCCTAACTCTTATCTCTTCTATCTCAGCCCAATTTTTTTGAAGTGAAGCTAATAGGACTTGCCGGTACTTGTCTGGAAATAAAGTGACAATATTATTTATCATTAGCTGTCCTCCCTCACTTTAGCTTTGATTATGATTATTTCTAATATATGAAAGTCAAAAATGAATATGACAATCTAGTTTTAATCTTCAACTAATCAAAGTGTTTAACTATCAGAAAAATTCTCCTTTGCTTATCTTTACTTGTCCATAAATATACTGGCTTTGACGTTTTCATAGGACGTAAGGAACTTAATCAAAAGTCCTTTGAGTGATTGGTTTTCTTATTAGGAATTTTTATCTCTCTCGAGTTCATTTCTTAATTATATTTAATATTAAAGTACAAAAAAAAATAGACTAAGAAGATTGAAATCTCCTTAGTCTATTTAAACTACACACGTGAAACATATTTGCCTTCAGCTGTATTAATAATCAATTGATCACCTTCATTGATGAACATCGGGACTTGTACTGTTAATCCCGTTTCCAGTACAGCAGATTTTGAACCACCACTTACCGTGTTCCCTTTAACCCCTGGATCAGCTTCAACAACCGTTAACTCAACATTTTTGGGTAGTGTTACCCCTATTGTTTCTCCTTGATATGAAATAACATTGACTTCCATATTCTCTTTTAGAAAATTAATTTCATACTCAATTTGACTTGCTGATAAGTCTATTTGTTCAAAAGTTTCCATATTCATAAATGTGTACATATCTCCCGAGCTATATAAATATTGCATCTTCTGATTTTCAATATGAGCTCTAGCCACTTTTTCACCCGCACGAAATGTTTTCTCTTGCAAATGCCCATTTCTCAAGTTTTTTAACTTGGATCGAACAAAAGCTGCACCTTTCCCCGGTTTAACATGTTGAAACTCAACCACTTGCCAAATACTATTCTCTACTTCGATCGTTAAACCTGTTTTAAAATCATTTACTGAAATCATACATAAACCTCCCTAAAGCCTTTTTTTAGAAAAAGTCAGCTTATCGCCAAGTTTTTATGGCGAATGCCATCGTTTGACTTAAACTATCGCCAATAAAATCTTTTATTTTTTGATAGTGCAAGAATAAGTGTCTTTCTTATTCTAAGCTCCAGTCCTAGGACGTGGTGTTTTTGCCGGCCAGCCAGTTTCACTGCGATAAACAAACATATATTGATCACTTATAAAATAATAAGCTCTTTTGGCGCTTTGTTCAAGCTTTTATTTCCATCACTCGTAATCACAATATCATCTTCAATTCGGCATCCACCAACATTTGGAATATAAATTCCCGGTTCAACCGTCACAACCATATTTTCAGTTAAAACGGTATTTCCTGCAGGTGATAGCCTTGGTTCTTCATGGACTTCCAAACCTAAACTATGACCCGTACCATGACCAAAATATTCACCATAACCTTTTTCTTTAATATAATCTCTCGACAAAGCATCAGCTTCTTTTCCAGTCATGCCAGCTTTTATTCCGTCTAATCCTTTTAAATGTGCTTCAAGAACCGTATGGTAGATATCATGTAGCTGTTCAGAAATTTCCCCTACTGCAAAAGTGCGCGTCATATCTGAACAATAACCCTGATAAATAGCACCAAAATCTAATGTTACAAGCTCACCTGATTGAATTTTCTTATCAGATGCAACACCGTGTGGCAAAGCTGAACGATAACCAGAAGCAACAATGGTATCAAAACTTGATGACGTTGCCCCATGCTTTCTCATCTCAAATTCCAATTTATTTGAGATTTCAATTTCAGTCATCCCGGGTTCAACCGTTTTTAAAATATGATCATAGGCAAGATCAGAGATTTCAGCCGCTTTATACATAATAGCAAGTTCTTCATCCGTTTTTATCATGCGGATCTCTTCAACAATTCCAGAAGTAGGCACTAATGTTGCAGGGATAATTTCAGTATATTGTTGATAGGCAGAATAAGTTAAATTATCTTGTTCAAAACCCACTCTTTTTAGTCCACGCTTCTTAATTTGCTCTGCCAATTCTTTAATAATCGATTGTTTGTGTTGAATAATTTCAAAGCCAACAGCTTGTTCTGTGGCTTGTTCTGTGTAACGAAAATCTGTGATAAAAACTTGATCATCTCTAGTCAATAAAGCCATACCAGCAGTACCAGTAAAACCACTAATATAGCGACGATTATATGGATTTGTAATAATTAAACCATCTAATTCTTGTCCAGATAATGTTTCTCTTAATTTTTCTAATTTAGTCATCAATCTGTTCCACCCTTCGTTTTGTCAATCTAACACCATCATTTAGTGTACCACATCTAGATATAATTTGACGATAGTTAGGGGAGCTAGAATTCATTTATTGGAGGTAGGCTGATCTAAAAAATCATAAGAAATAGTGTACCCAATAAAAACACCGTAAATGCACAAAATACACAAGGTCGTAATCAAAGTATCCCTATCTAGTTCATTTATATAAGGAATATGGGCAAATATATTTGAGCTTGTTAAAATAAGCAGCAACCAAATTACAACACCATAAATTAGCCCTGGTAACATACCTGTTAATTTCTTGAAACATAAATAATAAATATATGCGATAAGTATAGATAACAGACTGATAATAAAAATGGCTAATAATGCACCATACCATCGATCGGCCCACTTTGCTTGTACCCACGTTTCTAAAATAAACGATCTAGGCGATAATTTAGTAAAATTGAAAAAGGCTAATATAGTCCATACAGTAGACCAAATGATTCCTGCAAAAAAACCTGTCACAGCCACTCGCCATTTCAATACTTGAATTGATTCTTTCTTTCTATTTAAACGTTGCATCCTAATCACCTCTTCATCATTTTTTCCAAATAAAATGAAGTTATTCATTTAAGGTAAGTTATGAATAAATGTCATTCTTCTGGCGATACTGTAAATAAGAGATTAAGAAGATGTCTTTTTGGGAAGATAATATTATCAAGTAAAAATTAACTACACTAGACCCATAATGAGTTCTGATAAATGAAACTATAGATTAAGAAAAGAGGTAATAACATGATTAAAAAAAGGCGACTGTCTCCATTCCTGCTAATCACTCTGACTTTAGCAATACTGGGATTAGCTAACACGCTTTTCGCAAATCCTTCACAATGGGTAAAAAATATTCTATTGTTTATAATCAGCGCCATAATAGTCTATTCTCTCGTCTACTTTTTTATCATTCGAAAGCGACACAATAAAGATGAATTAGAAAAATACCGTCAAGCTGTCAAACAATCAAAGATGCGACAAAAAAAACGTCAGCAAAGTCAAATAAGTAAAGTCAAACCTAAAAGGGTTAACCCTCTTTCAAAAAGAAAAACGACTAACCCTCCACACTTACGCGTGATAGATGGAAAAAAAGCATCGAAGAAAAGACCCATGTCTCTATAATCACCAAAAGGAGAAGAAGCTGTTGCAAAATGTATGATGTACATCTTGTGACAGCTTCTTATTTTTGTACAATCTAATCGATAGTACGGGTAACCCATTGCGTGAATATCAAAGCTCCTTCACCATCTTAATTCCCACCTAGAAAAGCAAAGTAAAGCACTCCTATTCGGTATTTCAATCAACAACTCAAATTAAAATGTTAGATAGAGACCCTCTATCACGCATTTTAATCAAAGCTCCAAGCCAAAATGTCGGATAGAGCACTCCTATTCGGTATTTTGATCAACAACTCAAATTAAAATGTTGGATAGACACCCTCTATCACGTATTTTAATCAAAGCCCCAAGTCAAAGTGTCGGATAGAGCACTCCTATTCGGTATTTTGATCAACAACTCAATTCAAAATGTTCGGATAGAGACCCTCTATCACGTATTTTAATCAAAGCCCCAAGTCAAAGTGTCGGATAGAGCACTCCTATTCGGTATTTTGATCAACAACTCAATTCAAAATGTCAGATACAGCACATCTACCGATGTTTCAAGCAAAATTGCAAGCCAAAAAATTGAATAAAATGTTTTAATCGCATGTTTAATACCGACAAAGAAAAAAGCTCTTGGACAACGTATACTTCATTGTGCAACAGCTTTCTCCTTTTATTTAAGTGAATGACTTTTCAAGAAATTGTCTGGTCTTTGCCTCACCAATTTTAGCTAATTCCAATCGATCTGTTTTGGTCAACGAGAAGTCAGCAACATTAACATGGTCAGTATCTAAGAAAACGATATTTGGTTGATCATATTTGGAAATATATCTTAAATCTTGAGCATGCTGCATCGTTCCTATCAATGTTTTCCCAAATTGCAAACCATTTTTTATTTGATAATTAGTTAAATATTTCTCTTTAGACTGGAGTTGGAAACCAATGACTGGTCGGATAGGTTTAATATTTGGTTTTTTGAATAGCCAAAGAGGCAAACTACTTAACAAGGCACCATCGACCATGATATGTTTCTTCGCTTCTTGATCATAGATTTTTTCTGGTCTAAAAAAGAAAGGCAAACCCGCACTCATCCGAATAGCTCTAGCAACTGAAAATCGCTCTGGCAGAATCCCATACGTTTGCTTCAAATCATCTGGTAAAATCATTAATCGACCTAGGGTTAAATCTGCCGTTGTCAATTTTAATTGATTATTTTGTAAATCACCAAAAGTATAAATACCTTTTGCAGCTAAAAGTTGATAGAGCCATTTCTCGAATAATTGTCCTTTATATAGTCCAAAACTTTGGTAAAGAGAAATCCACTTTAAAAAAGGTAAATATTTTTCTAACTTCTCACCGTCTAATAGTTCTTTTAAATTTAGGTCAAGCATGATCTGTTTCATTTCTGAAGCTTGATATCCAGCGGCAATTAAACCGGCGAGAATGGCTCCAGCTGAACTACCTGCGACCCGGACAATCTCAATCTTTTTTTTACTCATTGCTTCTAGCGCTCCAACAAAGGCAAATGCTTTCACACCACCACCTGAAAATACCGCATCAACTTTCATTCTCATTCTCCTCTTGATAGCTATAGTTAAAGTTATGCATTGGAAATGAGAAAAACCACTGTCATTATGCTTTTTTTGGTATTAGTTAAAATAAAACGAAACTTCAATCAGTGGGAGTTGGGCCTACAGGATGTAGGTCATGCAGATGTTTCCGGTGGGACGAGTAATCGCAAATATCTTCGGTGGGGCGAGTCATCACACAAAGGAAAGCTACGAAGCATTTGCATCGCAAGAATAAGTGTCTTACTTATTCTGAGCCCCAGTCCCAAATCTTTTCGGTGGGACGAGTAATCGCAGCAATGTTGTCAGGTTAGTGCAACAGCTAGTCAGTTTTATGATCATCTGTTATTAGCGGTCGATTAGAAATAAGAGTAAGTTCAGCGATTTGCGGTTAAGTTTGGCAAAATACAGTCAAGTTAACGAAATTGCAGTCAACTTTTTCGAAATACAATCAAGTAAGCAAAAATACAATCAACTTTCTCGAAATACAATCAAGTAAGCGAAAATACAATCAACTTTCCCGAAATGCAATCAAGTTTACAAAAATACAATCAACTTTCTCGAAATGCAATCAAGTAAGCGAAAATACAATCAACTTTCCTGAAATGCAATCAAGTTTACAAAAATACAATCAACTTTCTCGAAATACAATCAAGTAAGCGAAAATACAATCAACTTTCCCGAAATGCAATCAAGTTTACAAAAATACAGTCAACTTTCTCGAAATACAATCAAGTAAGCGAAAATACAATCAACTTTGCCGAAATGCAATCAAGTTCAGTGCTTTCTATACGTCTTTCACAATTTATTCTTAATTTCTTCGCACGAATCTTTATAGCTAACTGTAGTTTCGTTTTATGGAAGTAGAATGGATTATGATAAAGTAAGTTCTGTATTTAAAACGAACTTGAAATAGATGAACTATTAAACTGCTTTGCGATTAAAAAGTAGTGTTTGCAGACATTTGTGATTCTGATGAGAGAAATAGCGTCCATTTATTGATAAAAATATCAATCCATACGATCGTGCGTTTGATCCAACTCTTTTCTTCGATCTGGATTTGCTTTGAAATATTGAACTAAATCACCGATTCGATCAATTGAATTCCAACTTAAATGATGTTCTATACCTTCTACATCGCGATAAATATTTTCTTGATCCACACCAATAATCTCCAGAAATTGCTCTAATAAATCGTGTCGATAAACAAGTCGTTCACCAATTTTCTCTCCTCGATTCGTTAGAACTAAGCCGCGATATTTTTCATAATTCAAGTAGCCATCTTTATCTAACTTTTGGACCATCTTGGTTACAGATGAAGGATGAACTTCAAGAGCTTCAGCTATATCAGATACTCTAGCGTATCCTTTTGAATCAATTAATAAGTAAATTTGTTCTATGTAATCTTCCATGCTAGGTGTTGGCATAATCATCCTCCACTTTTCTATTACTTAATGACTAAATTATTTTCGATTATATTCTAAAGGATACAATAGATTCTTGATCTAGACAAGCTTTTTAATCATTTATTAGAATAGGGTTTGTTTTTGAAAAAAAAGCTGGTTTATCGTATAATACATATAGATTATAAAAAAGGGGAAAGCATAATGCCGTTTATATTAGGAATTGCGTGGGATTGGATTATTTTACTTGTATTAGCATTAGGATATTTTGGATACGCACTTTATCGTTATTTGGTTACTAGAAGAATATTGACCAATCTCTCTGAAGAAGAATTTAAAAAAGGCTATCGAAAAGCGCAGCTTATCGATGTTCGTGAACAAAAGGAATATGACGCCGGTTACATTTGGGGAGCGCGTAACATTCCTGTCACACAGTTAAAACAACGTAAAAAAGAATTACGCAAAGATTTGCCAGTTTATTTGTATGATCAAACAGGTTCTCGTTCTAGACGAGCAGCTTGGATCCTTTACAAAGAAGGTTATCAAGATCTATCCCACCTTAAAACAGGTTTTAAACAGTGGACAGGTAAAATTAAAAAAACTAAAAAACCAGACTATTAATGAATTCAAAAAGAAGCTATCACAATATGTACATCATACATTTTGCGATAGCTTCTTTTTTTATTGTCTTACCAAAGTAACTAAATATTCTAATTGTCCAATACAGCACTCAAGAACGATAAACAATCACCTTTAGTATTTACATACATTGAATATTGCCAAATTGGATATACTAAGACTAGTATTTTAAAAGGTAGGTTAACATATGCATATTGAATTATCTTGTGACAAAGACTTTATGGAACAACTTTTAATAAATGTAAACCAAAATCAGCAATTAGCTAACTGGGATTGGTTTAAACGTGCTTATGACGTTACTGAAACATTGTTGGTTCCTGAAACCAAACAATTAAAGGCACTAGATCAATTGAAAAACATTGAATTCCTTCCTCATCAAATGGAGACGGCTTTTAAAGTAGTCAATGAGATGAACGGGCGTGCAATTCTTGCTGATGAGGTAGGGCTTGGGAAAACAATTGAAGCTGGACTCATCATTAAAGAATATTTAATTCGAAATTTAGTTAAAAAAGCTCTCATCATTGTTCCTGCTTCACTGGTTAATCAATGGGCAAATGAACTACACGAGAAATTTTTTATTAAAACATCGATTGCTAAGAAAAATCCCTGCTGGGCAGATGACGGTATTCAAATTACTTCAATTGACTTAGCTAAAAAAGAGCCACATCGCAGCATGATTTTAGAACAACAATATGATTTATTACTCATTGATGAAGCTCATAAATTAAAAAATAAACAGACGCAAAATTATCAATTTGTTCAATCCCTATCAAAGAAATATTGTTTGTTATTGACTGCGACGCCTATTCATAATAAATTAAATGATTTATTTAATCTGGTAACTCTCCTTAAACCAGGTTTATTAGGAGATCAGGACTCTTTCTTAAAGACTTTTGATCGACGTTCTACCGAACTTGATCAACAGTTAAAGAGATTAATTCAAAAAGTAATGATTCGTAATCTCAGAAATGAAACAAAAATGAATACTAATCAAAGAACGGTCAAAAATATTCCCATTCACTTTACTGAACAAGAATATCAATTTTATCAAAAGCTCGAACAGTCATCGTTTTATAGCAATAATGCAACAAAAATATTACATTTGCGTGAATTTTGCTCATCTAGAGAAGCTTTGTATACCACATTAGTTAAGGAAGAGCGTCAAGATGCAGCAGATTTGATTGAAGAATTACAGAATCTCCCTCATCATTCAAAAGCATTACAGCTAGTTGAGCTCATTAAATCAATCAATGACAAATGTATTGTTTTTACAGAGTATCGAGCTAGTCAAATTTATTTACAGTGGTTGTTACGAGAGCATGGTATCAGTTCCGTTCCCTTTCGTGGTGGCTTTAAACGCGGCAAGAAGGATTGGATGAAGCAACTATTTAAAGAACATGCTCAAGTACTTATTGCTACAGAAGCTGGTGGTGAGGGAATTAACCTACAATTTTGTCACCATTTAATCAATTATGATCTACCTTGGAATCCAATGCGGATTGAACAAAGGATTGGTCGAATTCACCGTTATGGTCAACAAAATGATGTTCATATCTATAACTTTTCAATGGAAGAAACAATTGAAGATCATGTGTTGAATTTATTATATGGCAAAATTGATCTCTTTAAACGGGTCATCGGCCAACTCGATCAAATTTTAGCTGAACTTGATTTAAAATCATTTGATGATGAAATTAATCAAATTATCAATCAATCGCAAAGTATGGGTGAAATCAAAATAAAAATGAATAATTTAGCTGAAGTTGTTAATGAATATCAAATTGAGGATGATGAAAATGATAATCGAGAATCTTCATAATTTCTTAATTGAATATTTTGAAGCCAATCAGTGTGAAGTAGAGTCAGACACTGATTCTCTCAATATCAAGCTTACAGAGGAATTAGATG
This sequence comes from Amphibacillus sp. Q70, assembly GCF_052055485.1. Taxonomy (GTDB): domain Bacteria; phylum Bacillota; class Bacilli; order Bacillales; family Amphibacillaceae; genus Amphibacillus. The sequence goes on from NZ_CP197171.1 coordinate 3,323,805, forward strand.
AACTTTTGATGAACCGCCCTTTTTACTGGCACTATGTCCGAAAATTAAACCAAAAGGGACAACCTTTAGCTTTAAAACTAACAACAAATTACTTAAAGGCAACAAAAGAAAGAGATTATATTTATTTTAGCACTGAGCGCTTTCAGAAAATTGCTCAAGATGCTTTAATTAAAGGACGTTTTACAAAATTATATCAAAAGATAGAAACAAACCAGCAAACACCCATCTATCCTTGGTTAATTGTCAATATTAAGCAGAGCTATTTAGGAAAGAATCAGTCCGAAGAGCTCAAATCATATGGTATTCATTTAATCAATGGAACAATTATTGATCAAGCCTTTGATTGGTTAAATCAAAAACAATGGGTTATGACAATCCCAGATTTTTGTTATCCATTATCTCCGATTATTAAACCAGAAAATGGTTATGCAAGAATTGAGCAATATATTCTTAATGAACTACAAAATAAAGAACATGATTGGGCCAGTGAGTCTTATCAAGCATTGACCGAAGAAATTCAACTGTTAGATTATTTTAAGGATAATAATCCGAATATGGCACTTGAACATTATCAGCAAGAAAAAAATAATATTGAATCCATGTATCAGCCAAAAATAAAAATTGAAGTCATAAATGGTGGACTCTTTTATCTCGAGCAATAAAACGAAACTTCAATCAGTGGGAGTTAGGCCTACAGAACGTAGGTCATGCAGATGTTTCCGGTGGGACGAGTAACCGCAGTCCCAAGTCTTTTCGATGGGGCGAGTAATCGCAACCCCAGACGTTGCGACAGGACGTCGCGAACTTAGTCTGCGTTCCTTAATAACCACTGATTGTTAAGGAACACAAGCAAACGTCTTCGCGTCCTGCGAAAACGCTTGTGTGACCAACATCGTGGGACTGGGACTGCGATTACTCGCCCCACCGTAGAGGTTTGCGGTTACTCCCCCCATCGAAACCCGTTGTTGTCCCGAGTTTTACGGACGGTTAGCTGTGATAAACAGAATAAAAGAACAACTTGTAATTACAAATTAATTATGCAGAGACTTACTTCTACACAAGCGTGATTACTTCAGCATTTTCACAATTCTTTTCAATAGAGAGTAATCATATTAAGGAGAGCTGCGAAACATTCACACCATTGAAAAACTAAGGCATTCGCCCAATCCTTATGGTGAAAACCTTAGTTTTTCTTAATCTTCTATAATTTTGTACTTGAAATTACTATTTAGCTTTTGACACCTGCATCATACGATCATCTTTCTCGCTCTGATAGTACAAGCAACAGTATTTTTCTTATTCTCCTTGCTATTGAGGCTAATCTAAAAAATTAGCCCTTGTTCGTATTTTTAACTGTTTTTTTATTAATTATTTTTCTCACTCGATTTTTTTAGTTGTTTAATTGTACTTGGTAACAAACCGAACCATTTATGCGAGTAAGGAGAAGTCACTTGATTTTTCCTCTCCTTCTTCAACCGTTGACGCTCTTCTTTTGGCGTTTGATAATAATCAATCGTTAAATCAATAATAAATTCGACGAATGTCTTGTCTGCCATAGTCTTGCACTCCTTTTTTACACGTTAGGAATATATAAAATTCCAGCACATCTTTTCAATGGGACGAGTGAACGCAGTCCCCAAAAAGCTGTTCAATCAAGCAGAAGTTTTAAAATCCTAAGTATAAGTAAAACTCTCGCTTTCAAAGGACCTTCGACTAAGAGCCAACATCTTTTGAAAATGTCGAAGCTAGCACATCCATATACAGTATGCGAAAACGAGTTTTTCTAAGAGTTAGCTTTGCCAAGATACCCATTGGTTATACAAATAAAGAGATGATTTGTTCAATGATTGCCTCTTCCGTTAGTTTATCCGTCTCAATTATTTGACTCGCTACTTGTGCATATTTTACCTCTCTTTGCATTAATAAATCTTGCTTATTTCGAGATTGATCATGCCAAATCGGTCTTGAATCATCATTAGCTAATCTTTTTTTGATCGTTTCCCAGTTTGTTTTTAAATAAACAACATGCTTGTTAGTCAACCATGTGCGATTCTCTTCTCGTTCAATGATTCCACCACCTGTGGCAATAACATAGCCCTGATTTGGAGTATCAATTAATACCTGATGTTCGAGATTTCGAAACGCCTCTTCTCCCTCTTCAGCAAAAATAGTTTTAATTTTTTTCTTTGCTTGAATCTCTATTTGATGATCTGTATCGATAAATTCAAGAGCTAGCCTTTCAGCTAATTGTCTCCCAATTGTGGATTTCCCACTCCCCATAAAGCCAATTAAAAAAATACTATTCATTGATAAATGCTCCCCCTATAATGTTCTAGAAAAAATCACTTTTGCTCACGCAATAATATGTTGATCTCTCTGTTTTCTCAGGATATAGGCTCTTACTCGAAGAACCTTTTGGATAACTATTTTGATGGCTTAAAGTACTTGTTCATCAAATGATGCCTTTCATCCTATCCTCATGTTCAAAATAAATTTTCTTTAATTAATTATAACGATAATTTATTAAAAATCAGCCCAATTTTAATTTTTAGACACATTAACTTTTTATTTTTAACATTTTAAGCTCAATAGCTAAACTTGAGCTTATCATCTTTTCAAGCTATATTACAAATAGAAAGTGAGGTGATCGTTATTTTTTCAGCCACAACATTTGTTCAACAATTACTGAAAGTGGCTCTGTCTGCTAATGCAACAGATATTCATTTTTTCCCTAGTGCGACGACCACGAGTATTTTTCTACGTATCGATGGTATACGAAGGTTTCATAGAAAAATAAAAATCGAACATTACGCTTTAATGATTAACTATTTGAAATTCTCTGCTGGTATGGATATCGGTGAGGCAAGAAAACCCCAGGATGGCTCGATTACTTTTCTAATTCATTCACACGAGTTAAACCTTCGCCTCTCCACCTTACCTACTAAACAGCATGAAAGCCTCGCGATTCGGCTTCTTCCCAAGTATGAATCCTTCAAGTTATCCGATTTACTGCTCTTCCCATACCAAGCAGAACGACTCAAACGATGCATCTCTAGAAAAGCAGGCGTTATTTTATTAACAGGTCCAACCGGCTCAGGCAAAACAACACTTCTATATGCTCTATTAGAAGAATTGTTAACAGAACAAACCTATCAGATCATAACATTAGAAGATCCAATTGAAAAAGAAGTCCTCAATGTCCATCAAGTTCAAGTGAATGAGAAAAGTGGTATCACTTATCAATCTGGCCTAAAATCAGCACTCAGACATGATCCAGATATTCTGATGGTTGGTGAAATTCGTGATCGTGAAACAGCAAAGTTTGTCTTTCATGCAGCCTACACAGGGCATCTTGTTTTGACAACTTTACATGCCAAAAACGCAACCGGCACGATCCATCGCTTAATTGAAATGGGGATTAAACCTGTCGATATTGTTCAAAATCTTCTCGCAATCGCCTCACTTGAGTTAATTCCTCTGACAACAAATAGTCATGTTAAAAATCGAGGCGCAATTCTAGAATTATTAGATAATGAATTAATCACAACCTATCTAAACACATTTAATCCCAGCAGTATTGATTATCCATCCTTTAATGATCTCAAAAGAAAGGCAGTCGTATATGGCTATTCAAATCCCAATATTTTCAAAACGAACTCAGAAGAAAATCCCAATTAGTCAACAAACCTTATTATTAGAGAAAATTGCCCAGCTGCTCGATCAAGGTTATTCAATTATAGAAGCATTAGATGCTTTAAGATGGCACCATGACTGGGATGATATTCTTGATCAATTAAGTAATGAGCTTGAAGCCGGGCGAAATTTCGATCAAATCTTAGCAGAACTACATTTCGACCAAAGAATTGTTTCATTCATTTATTTTGCTTTACAGCATGGTCACTTAGTTCAAGCAATTAGTCAAAGCGTTCATTTTATAAAGCAACAACTTAAACTTTTTAATCGTTTTAAACAATCGATTCGGTATCCCATTGTGTTGATAAGTTTCTTTCTAATTGTCCTGTTCTTTGTTGATTTATATGTTTATCCGGCTTTTTTACAACTTTACTCAACTAACTCACAGCCATCAAGTATTCTATTGATTTCGATCCATATCGTAGAAATCATTTTCAAATTATTATACCTTTTTGTCATTTCACTAGCCTCTTTAATTATTCTTTGGCTGATGTGTAAAGACAAACTAACGATCACGCAAAAAGCAAAGCTATTACATTTATTTTCTTTACCATCCCTATATGTAAAAAAATATATGAGTTTGATGTTTGCAATCCATCTTAGTTCACTATTAGAAGCTAGCCTTTCCTTCAAATCATGCTTAACTTTAATCGTTAATCATAATAAACAAACTTTACTGAGTTATTATTGTAATTTTTTATTAGAAGATCTTAAAAATGGCATCAGTCTTGAACAATCTTTAAAAAAACATCGTTGTTTTGAAAAAAATCTTACTCATTTATTTGAGAAAAAGGCTAATCGATCGATTATAAAACGTGATTTATCCACTTATTCAACCCTATCATTAGAACAGTTACAGTTATCAGTTATGAAGGCAATTAAACTAATACAACCCACTGTTTTCATATTCATCGCGATTAGTATTGTTTTAATCTATCTTTCGATCCTTTTACCCATGTTACAACTAATTCAAACGATATAAGGAGATGAGCGTTATGTTAAAAAAGGAAACAGGATTTACACTTATTGAAATGTTAATTGTTTTGGCGATTATTACCTTACTTTTAATTTTAATTGTTCCAAATTTAGCAGATCAAAATGAAGAAGTTCACAACAAAGGTGAAGACGCATTGGTTCAAATGGCAGAAAGTCAGGTTCAAGCCTACTATATTGACAAAGGGAAGTACCCTAATTCTGTCAGACAGCTAGTAAATGAAAACTACCTTTCTACAGATGAACTGGCTAATGGAACGAAAAGACTTGTTTTCAAAGATAATAACACATATGAAGTGACTATTGAATATGTGGAATAGTAAGGAAAGCGGATTTTCATTAATTGAATTACTAGTTGTTCTGGCTGCAATTAGCTTTATCTTACTTATTAGTCATCACCATTATAGTAATAGAAAAAATGAGCAGGATTTTAAGCTATGGTACCAACAATTTGAATTAGATTTAATCCTTTTACAAAAACAAACGATGATAACTAACGACTATCACGCTTTACAGTTTAGATCGAGTTTAAATATATATGACTTAAGAGACGATCCATTCAGTTCTCCGCAAATTAGAAGAGAAATCCCTGAGCACTGGAAACTATCAATGAATACACTGAATAATCCCATTAGATTTACTCATGAAGGAAATATCAGAAATCCTGGTACGATGAGAATAGAAATAGGGAAGAATAGATACTTTATCTATTTCCCATTTGGTAAAGGGAGAAGCTATTATGTTAAAAACCAATAATAAAGGGTTTATCTTATTGGAAATGATCGTTAGTTTAGCCTTACTCACTATGCTTACAAGCATTCTCGTTCCAATAATGATTCAATTAAAACTTGAACAAACCGTTTTAGTGGATCGAATAGAAATTTATCATAATTTATATAATACCATTCAAACCATTGAAGCTGAACAGCTCCCCATGACAGATACAGAGAAAGTTGCTGATATCGAGATTAAGTTGGAGTTTTACTTAGAAAATGATTTAATCATTGGACAAGGAGTTTGGATAAATGCAAAAGAACAAGCTGAACAAGCAACTGTTTATTTCCAGCCAGTCCACTGAAGATGGGTTTACCCTCATTGAAATGTTAATTTCTTTCTCCATTATGTTCTTTATTTTATTAATCACGCCCACCCTTTGGCAGTATCTAGATCATCAGCCACAAACGGAACGTTTTTCAGTCGATCAATTTTTCCATGCTGTTTCTGATGAAGTTCAACTCAATCAATTGTTAGAACAATCAACATACAGCCTTTCATTGCAAAGTACTGATCAAAAACATATCTTACTTTCAAAGTATAATGATACGATACGTCGACAAGTCAATCGAACCGGTCACGAAATATTATTACGCGATGTTCAAACATTTGAAGTTGATTATCATGATCAATATCTAATTATCCAATTGAAAATGAAATCGGGGAACGTCTATGAAAAAATTATTACAGAATTTAAAAAATAACCAAAATGGCAGTATGTTCATTTATCTTTTTTATTTAGCCACATTGCTCCTCCTAATGAGCTTGGTGATGATTAACCAATTTCAAAATGAACAAAAAATTACCGCTATGGAAATAGAGCATCTTCATCTTGATATGTTACATCAGCAGACCTATCAAACATTAATGAATAATTGGGAAGATATTGACCCATCCAAGAAGTTAACTTTTCAATTTCCAAATGGTAAGGCTAATGTTGTTTTTAAAGACGAAGAAAATTGGATTAGCATCATCATTACCGCCATAAGAGAACCCTCCTATCGTAAAATCAAAACATATCAATTGAAAAGGGATTCTAATTAGCTCTTCCTGTTTCAAAAACTTTTAGCTAATAAGGTTGAGCAATTATTTTCAAAAACAAGAAGAGCCACACTTGAAACTTCCTGTGTGACTCTTCAATCTCTCTTAACCTTTAATAAACGGATTATGGTCTTTTTCATAGCCAATAGTTGTATCCGGTCCATGACCCGGTAAAACTTTATAATGCTTTGGCAACTTATACAGTTCTCGAATCGAGTTAAATAATATGGACTGATCTCCCCCAACTAAATCGGTTCTGCCCATTCCCTCTCTAAACAAACAATCCCCTGAAATGATCGTTGTTTGTTCCGCAAAAATGAAAGTAACTCCCCCCGGTGAATGACCAGGTGTATGGATCACTTCAAATTGGAACGCTCCGAGTGACATATCACCCATGTCAAATAGATGATCAGCTGAGTTTATTTTCACATCTCCTAATGGAAAATAGATTGAACTATTTAGTTTAGGATTCATCAGCCACTCTTTCTCAAGTGAATGAAGATAAACAGGAATATGATAATACTCACGAATATCGTCAACTGCACCAATATGATCAAAATGAGCATGTGTTAATAAGATGGCAATCGGTGTTAAATCATTATCAGTTAAAAATTTAACAATTCGCTCAGACTCTGCACCAGGATCAATAATCAGGGCCTGATTATTTTCTGAAACAATATAACAATTTGTCGTTAACTGACCTAAAGGTAAACAATTAAATTTCAAGTATTCTCCCCCTCTATACATAAAAGCTCCCTACAATAATGTAAGGAGCTTAGCGCCATCAATCGAAGAAGTTATGAAAGCGGAATAAATCACCGTAAATAATGCGATCGGAGTAGGATAACTCCTCTTCCACTTGTTCATTTATAGCTGGATATGGTATTTCACTATCCCCATCTGATTCATTTAGCGCCTCTTCATTAATGTGAGCAATTTCTTCGCCAGTATCGCGATCATAAAAAACATCTTTTGTAAAAATGTAATCATTAGTAATAAAACTACCGTCACGTAATGTGATAAACTCTTTTCTGTTCGGAGCAAATATACTTGTACCGAAGCTAATATCATTTGAATCATCTACACCTAAAAGATATAGTATGGTTGGTTTGACATCGATTTGGCCAGAAACTTCAGAAATAACTTCTCCTTCCTGTCCAGGTATATGAATAAACAATGGAACACGTTGAAGTTGAATATGATCATATGCTGTAATCTCTTCTTTATCTAAGTATGTTGCCATTGCTCGGTCATGGAAGTCACTAATACCATAATGATCTCCCATCATAACAATAATTGAATCCTCATAAACCCCTGTTTCTTTAAGATGATCGAAAAATTCTTCCACTGCTTCATCTAAATATCGAGCCGTCTGAAAGTATTGATTCAAGGTACGAGAGTTCGAATCAAATTGATCGATCGTAGCATCCTCTTCATCTAATTCAAATGGATGGTGATTAGTCAGAGTAAGAAAACGTGCATAATATGGCTCTGGTAAAGACGTTAAATATTTCATAGATTGCTCGAAAAATTCTTTATCTTTAAGACCCCAGCCAACACTATTAGATTCATTGACCTCATATGCTTCAATATCATAAAAATGATCAATCTCTAACGTTTCATACATAGCATTACGGTTCCAAAAACTTCCGTTATTTGCATGGAATACGGCAGATGTATAATCTTCTTCAGCTAATATCTGTGGTGTAGAATGAAGTGCATTACCACTATGCGTAAAATATACGGCGCCACTTGGTAATGGATACAATGAATTTTCCATAATAAATTCTGAATCTGCTGTTTTCCCCTGCTCAGTTTGATGATAGAAATTTTCAAAATAATAACTTTCATCAATCAACTCGTTCAAAAATGGTGTGATTTCTTCACCATGTAACGTATTATTAATCACAAAGCTTTGAAGTGATTCTAATGTTACAAAAATAACATTTTTACCTTCTGCCACACCAAACATGTCAGTTTCCTCATGGTCAGATGCGTGCTCATCCACATAATTTATAATGTCATACAATTCATTTCCATCAGCAAAAACACGTTGAGCTTGTGAGCGTGATTGTTGGTAAATATCATAAATGTGGAAATTAAACACACCAATATTTTTCACTAAATATTCTCGGTCAAATCCACGCTGTAAAAGTTGTGGTCTTTCAATCTCTGCTAAAATATAGTTACCTAATAAAAATAAAATAGACATACTAAAAACAAGCAATTTTTTCTTTTTTGGAAAACTAACAGTTAGTTGTTGACGATCTTTCTTCGTTAGATACCAAATGACAACCAAATCTATGAAAATAAAAATATCACTTATTTTTAATGAAGCTAAGATACTTGTGCCTAAATCAGTAGCATTACTTCCTTGAAATAAAATAGGAAGTGTTAGAAAATCACCAAAATTGCGATAAAATAATAAGTTAAAATATAAGATTAAAGTACCTAATAGTGTCACATAACGAATATATTTTAACTGCTTAGTTCCTTTTAGCCAAATGCTCACTGCATAAACTAAAAATGCAGTCACAAATGGGTTAATAAACAAAATCAGTTCTTGCATATAATTCTCCAAGTTTATATTGAAGAAAAATCGATAAACAATATATGTTTTAGCACCAAATAAAAGACTTGCTAAAATATATAAGTTTAACTTACTTATTTTTTGAAACATAGATAAAGTCCCCCTTAAATGAAATACTTCTCTTTTCCATTTATTTCATAAGATCAATAGATTATAGGTTTTGCTGCTTTTCACCTCAAAGCAGAGTATCCACCAAAATCTGATAGTTAAATGCTAAAAGCACTGTCACTTACTATCTATAAAGTCATTTCCTTAACTGGTCATTTTTAAACCAACTAAAATATTAGACGTATCATCAGATAAAATAGTTACAAGATTAATTGAATTTATATTATGATTGATTTTGTTTAACTAGATAAGCTCCACCTATAATACCTGCGTCATTACCAAGACTAGCAATAGCGAAAGAGCTTCCTTCAAAAGTACGAGGCAAAGCGTATTTTTGATAGGCCTTCTTCAATGGATTTAAAAGTAAATCACCTGCTTTTGAAACGCCACCGCCAATAACAATTTTTGATGGATTTAAAATCGTTGCAATATTTGAAATTGCTAATCCAAGCACATCCGTTATTTCTTCTACAACCTCTATGGCACATTTATCTTCTTTTTCATACGCAGAAAAAATATCTTTTGCCGTTAGCTTATTTTTTTCCTTAAATGTTGTGACTAAAATTGAATCACTATAACGCATAATTGTGTCTTCAGCTATACGACTAATACCTGTAGCAGAGGCAATTGTCTCTAAACAGCCTTGCCGACCGCAATTGCATGGGGCACCATTCTTCACAACTGTCATGTGACCAATTTCTCCAGCTGTTCCATTTACTCCACTAATAATTCTGCCATTTGCGATCAGTCCTCCACCCACGCCTGTACCAAGCGTAATGGCAATTAAATTATCAGCAAGTTGACCGGAACCAAGCCAATTCTCCCCTAAAGCTGCGATATTGGCGTCATTTTCAATAAAGACGTGTAAACCAGATAACTCACGTAGAATCTTGCCAAGCGGAAAGTCTTTCCACCCTAAATTCACTGCTACGGCAATATCCCCTGTCTCTGCATCGACAAAGCCAGGTGCTCCTGCTCCAATTCCGATTAATTGTTCCTTATTAATTTGATGTTCAGTTATTTTTTTAACAATCGATGCCCAAATATCAGTCGGGATTTGATCTGCCTTTTCTTCAATTTGAGTTGGGATTTCCCATTTATCTACGATTTCACCTTGCTCTTTAATAATACCAATTTTAACAGTTGTCCCTCCTATATCCACCCCTAATAAATACTTTTCCACGTTCATCTCTCCTCTTTTTCCTGTTCTTTTAATAGTATACGGTATGCTCTTTCATAGTCTGTATCTAATAAAACACCTTCATCTTTAAGCGATTTTAATTCAATCCTTGCTAAAATAATTTCCGCCTCTTTATTTCCTATATATGTAACAATACCATACTTCAACAATAATTGTTTAACATCATAATAAGTTTCCATTGACTAACTCCATTTATTATAACAAATTTTGATAAATCATCAATTGATACTAGTAGCTAACCGAAGTAATTTTATACTAAAAATCAATTAACCTTCATATTTATTTATAAAGTCAGTCTTAAAACGGCTGCGTGAACTGACCATTACCATTATATTATATCTAATCGACGAAAACACGAGGTGATTTTTATGTTAAATCGAAAAACATTATTGATTTGTATCTTGATAATTATTTTGATCCTTTTTAAATGGGTGCAACCAACTGTTACAACTTTAAAGTACTTTCCAATCGATGAAGAAGTCAGTTTCTCTAAAGCAACAACAACACTGCAGTTAGAAGAAAAACAGCCACTTCTCATTTGGCAAGTTGAATCTAGTCATCAAACCACTCCATATTTGAATCATAATGTTGGTTTGCTTTATCGAAATGGACAACTCAAGGGTATTCAATCAAAGTGGATCCAAAACAAACCAGGCATGATTCAATCCATTGAACTTACTCCTGATCAAAATAGTTTTTATCAAGCCATTAGTTACCATTATCTTGAACTCCATCCATCCACTAGTCAAATTCGAAGTTACTATCAGATGTCAGCTACACAACTATTTATCATGAATCAGACTGATCAGCCCTTTTATAGTTTTGCAACACCGAATACAAAACAAGAAGAACAATGGGCTCACTCATTAGAATCAGAGACAAGTGAACAATTAAATGAAGCTTGGACAGCTTGGATTAATTATTATGATCTTAACCGTAAATTATATGATGAAATTCCTTTAATAGACTTACAAAATTATCAATCTGAACCTCTACCTGGCTTAACCATGACTGATACTAGAAGAATAATTGCTCAATTGTGGGAAGGCTTATATAAAAATTATATTTTACCAAACAGTCAAGACCAGTCGGATTATAGTAGTATGATGCCGCTTATTTTACTAGATAAAAGCCTTGACCATTTGATTGTTTTATTTACTGATGAAGAACAAAATGAACAACAATTAATTCAAAAATTAAATGTTAAGTAACTTATATTTAGATTGACTATGTTTAAGGTCAAACATCAGCAATGATCAGCTTTTGTACTGGTTGATCAAATGATTCAACTTCTATTTTTTCAATTACTTGGCCCTGCCAGGCTAAACTGATTGTTGCTTGCTTAAAATCGGCTAAAAATCGATCATAGTAACCGCCGCCATGACCAATTCGATAATGATAATGATCAAATACAATACCGGGTACAATTAATAAATCGATATCAGTCTTAATGACCATTTCAGTCTTTTCAATTATTGGCTCCATCAAATTATAAAATTGAATTGCCAGATCATCATATCCATTAATTTGATAAAAAGTCATTTGTTTAAGTTTCGGGTTACACTTGGGAACAGCTACTTTTTTATTTTCTTGCCATGCCCTTTCAATAATTGGCCATGTCTCCCATTCATGATCTTGATTCATTGTAACCCCAATCGTATCAGCCTTTATCCATTGCGGTTGTTGAAATAATTTCTTTTGCAACTGATGATTGATCATTGTTCGTTGCTCCACTGATAATTGCTTTAATTTGGTTAGATAATCATTTCTCAAATTTGTTTTTATATTGGACATGTTAAGACCTCCAATTTATCACAGCTAATCGGCTATAAATCGTAGACCCACAAAACATAGGTCTAACTCACACTGACTGAAGTTTTCTTTTATTAAATCAAGTCGCATTTGATCGTGCTTTTATGCAAATGCGTCAATTTCATTTCTTTTCTATGCAAAACTTAGAAAATATCTCCTTGGGATTTTTGCTGAAATTTTATTCACTTAACATATAGTAAAAAACTCTTACCATACTGAGATAAGAGTTTTAGTGATATCTATTTTGTTTCTCTGTGAAGCGTATGTTTCTTCAAACGTGGACTATATTTCATCATTTCAATCCGCTCTGGATTATTACGTTTATTTTTTTTCGTAATATAATTACGATCTCCTGTTTCAGTGCACGCTAATGTGATTTTTTCACGCATGATTATCCCTCCAAACTTTTCAACTATCAGTTCATACAAATGATCCTATTCAGACTTAACTATATTACCAAAAAATCATCACTATTACAAGCAATTCTCACTATGAGGAGAATGAAAAATTTTTAATTGATTAGATCAAATAGGCGGGTATTTATCCTCTATTTTGGATTTAGCATTTTCCAAGCTAACAAAATATGATATAAATATAGAGTAGAGGAAATGGAGGAATAAAAATGTTTTTTCTAATCATATCATTATTAGTTATCTCACTTATTCTATTAGTAGTCTCATTTTTTGCTAATGATAAATTTAAGGATATTGAGAACCAAATTGAACAATTGTCATTATCTAATTTACAGGATAACTATCAAATGAAAAAGAAACTAAAAGTTTTAGAAGAAGAATTATTACCTAATAAGTTAGATTTTACTAATCAGAATTCGGCTAAATCATCGCTTGAAAAACAAGTTGAGTCCCTTTATAAACAAGGATATAGTGTAGCTGAAATTAGTCAATCCACACAATTGAGTGAATATGACGTTGAGTCACTAATGAATCAATTTACAATTTGAGATAAGAGGGATTTTTGATGAAACAACTATTGAGAACTTATGCACTAGGATTACTCACCGCTACTGCTATAATAGGAATCTATTATTTTTATTTCATGGACAATGAACCTAATAGTATAGAAGTCGACATGACTGAAGCAGAAATGGTCTCTTCACTTGAAACAGCTGGATACTATATTTATGAAACTGATCCGATTATTTCAAGTCCAGTGGATCAAGAAATAGAAGATGATTCAGCTGAAGATGAACAAGCAGAAGATGAGAACAATGATACGGATATATCCGAGGAAAATAGTCGGAGTGATGAAGCAAATGACCATAATAGCTTTATTTTAACTATCGAACCAGGGATGACTATTTCACAAGTTGCTGATTACTTAATGATTGCAAATTTAATTGAAAGTAGAAGTGAGTTTACTTCCTATTTGGCAGATAATGATTATGGAACAAATATTCAAGTTGGCCAATTTGAGTTAAATCGAGAAATGTCACTTGACGAAGTTGTTGACACCATTGCCAATCAAAACAATTAATTGATTATCTAGAGAATAAAACCAGCACTAAGTCCTCTTAAGGAGCTTGATACTGGTTTATTTTCTCTGTTACTGATTAAAATTTGACTCTAGTCTTCCGCTTCCTCGGCTTGTTCTGCCATCTCATCAATGTTACCTTCATCAATTCCATCTCGTTCACGATCTTCTTTTCTCTCAAAATAAGCCTCAACTAATCGATTACCGATATTGTGGTGAATACCACTTTGATTTGTTCCGACTCCAGTTCTTGGAACAATAATAGCAAACGCGATTTCTGGTTCATCATACGGTGCATAACCCACTAATGCTAGGTTATGCGTTTCATGCTCTTCTCCATCTTCTATGAAAATATTCTGGGCTGTACCTGTTTTCACTGCGACATCATAGTCACTGTTTGCCCAGTTACTACTCCCAGTCCCTTCCGTTGCTACTCGTCTAAAACTATCTTGAATAATATCTAGATATGAATCATCCATATCAATTCGATTCAGGACACTTGGACTATACCTTTCCATTATTGGACCTAGACTGTCTTTATCCCCATTTGCTTGGCGGACTTCTTTAACAATTCTCGGACTGACTCGATAGCCATCATTTGCTATTGTTGACACGTATTGGGCAAGCTGTAATGTTGTATAGGTATCGAATTGTCCGATCGCAAAGTCAAGTAATAGCCCACCATCTTGAGTGTTCCGACCAATCACACCTGTCGCCTCATAAGGGAGATCAATCCCGGTTTCAACACCTAAACCAAATTGATTAAAATAATTACGCATGATTTGAAAGCTTTCTGGATTAAAGCCGCGTAATGGTTCATTTTCTCTATATTGAGCGCCGGATATTCGCATTGCAATTTCAAACATGTACACGTTCGATGATTGAATAATTGCTGTTCGATCATTAATAGGGCCCATATTTTGCCAAGAACTTTTAGTTGATGTACCTGCAATATTGATTGGACGGTCGGTAATTACTGTACCTGGTGAAACAACTCCCGTTTCATAACCTGTAAGCATCGTAGCTCCCTTAATTACTGAACCAGGAATATGAGAATCATAAATCGTCCGATACGCTTGATCAACATACTCATCTTCTTCACGATCATAATGTGCCCCACTTAATGCAATGACATCACCTGTTTGTGGATCAAGGACAGCAACTAAAGCATCTTCCATAAAGCGATTTTGATAAGGGTCATTATTAATATAGTTTTCAAGCTCTTCAAGAACAATTTGATCAAGTTCGGCTAGAAATTCCATATCAACGGTCAAAATTAAGTCATCACCACTTTTTCCTTCGCTAACTGTCTCAGTACCAACAATATTACCACTGTTATCTGTTGTATATTGGATCACTTCTTTTTGACCAAGTAAGACACTTTCGTAATATTGTTCAAGTCCACTCGTACCCACACGATCATTTCGACTATAGCCTAAGCTTAAATAATAATCCTGGTTCTCGCTGGGAATCCCTTCATTTGATGACGTGATATTACCAATAAAGCTAGAAAAAGTTTGATCATACAATCTCACTCGATTCCAATCAATTTTAGCATCAATACCCGGTAACTGATTTAAATTCTCTGAGATTAAGGCATACTCTTCTTCTGTTACCCCTTCATTTTTAATCGTGTGAGGTGATAATTCAAAGCCTTGATCCAATTCCTTCTTAATGGCAACCACATTTAATAGGTATGGATCTGACCAATCATATTCGTTGTAATCTTCTTCCTCAATACGGTCTAATATAATTTGATATTGCTCACCTGTTTCTAATTCTTGTTCTTCTTCTGTAAGCCGTTGATTTGCGTCTTCTGTATTTAGTAAATACCAGTATTCTTTTTTGTCTCGTTCACGAACTATATCTTCTAACGTTTCAAAGTCATCTGCCATTGTCATAAGTTCAGCCAGATCTTCAGCAATTTCTAATCGTTTCTCAGATGAATCTCCATTTTTAGGCGGTGTATATGTGATCGAACGCTCTGGCTCATTATCCAAAATTAAATGACCAAATCGATCATACATTAACCCACGTGGCACAGCGATCGTTGTTTTTGTATTCTCTGTCTCGTTCACACGCTGCCTAGCTTCCTCCCCATTTAGTATCTGCACAACACCTAGCTGAAGAATGAGTAATGAAAATAATAAGAAAACAAATAAAAACAGCGCATTTAGCCGTAACGGTAATTGAGATCGTTTTTTCTTTTTCTTCGACAAAGCGCCCACCCCCTCAAAGTTCTTTAATATTTATCGTAGTATAACTGGTTGTAAAACTCCCACTTCAAGAATGAAGAAAACAAGAAAATTCTATGTAAAAGATGCAGCAACTGGTAATGGTCCGATTCGTTCAAGGGTCTTTAGGTCATACCCTTGTAATGATAACATTCAGCGGGGAATGCCCGACCAAATGAAGTTCCACTTTATTATAGCATGTTTGGTCAGTAGATAAAATTAGAAAAACTCACATTTAATGAATGTGAGCTTTTTTATATGTTAATCGTAATCATTTACGTTGCAACAAACCTGTTACTGCACTTAAACTCTAATCTTTATTAACATAAAAAACCTGAGTCAATATCATAACTCAGGTTTTCACTATATTATTTAGCAGCTTTGTATAACTCTGCAACCTTTTCCCAGTTTACAATATTCCAAAAGGCAGAAATGTAATCTGGACGTTTATTTTGATATTTCAAGTAATAAGCATGCTCCCATACATCTAAACCTAGAATAGGTGTTTTCCCTTCCATAATTGGCGTATCTTGATTTGGTGTGCTTGTAACGGCTAATTCACCATTATCCACAACTAACCAAGCCCAACCTGAACCGAAACGGCCAGTAGCAGCATTTGTAAATTCTTCTTTGAAAGCATCAAAGCTGCCAAATTTACTGTTAATAGCATTTGCTAAATCTCCAGTTGGCTCTCCTCCGCCGTTTGGAGATAATAAAGTCCAAAACAAGCTGTGATTCGCATGTCCACCACCGTTATTTCTAACAGCCGTTTGCACATCAGCAGGTAATTTTTCTAAATCTGATAATAGTTCTTTAAGTGATAAATCTTGAAGATCACTATGTCCTTCAAGTGCTCCATTTAATTTTGTCACATACGTATTGTGGTGCTTCGTATGATGAATACTCATGGTCTCCTGATCAATATGTGGCTCCAATGCATCATAAGCGTACGGTAACTCTGGTAATTCAAATTTTCCCATTAAAAGTTCCTCCTTTAAATTTACCAAATTGAAAGTTCACAAAAAGTTCACTTTCTTATGATTCCCACTTTAGCAAAATAATTGTTAACTAGCAAATTTTTTGCTTCAATGCCTACCTATTATATTCACTCATTTTTAATAAATTAAACATAATTTATTCGTCTGTTTGATTTTTATTTGCAAAATGATCCATGTCATCAGTAGTATCAGAATCCGATTTTTCAGTTAAATGGTTATAATCATCATGATCACTGGTGAAATCAGATGGACTTTCTGATGAACCATAACCCTCTAATATGTTCCAGCTATTGGTTTCATCAAACTCTAAAGAGCCCATTGATTGCTGTTCTTCTCCATTAAATTCCGCCTTTGAATCTGCATGTTCAATGCAAAGATTTGTCTCAGGAACAGCTTTAAGTCTGTCTGTTTCAATCTCATTACCACAGACAATACACTGACCATAATGACCATTTTCAATGCTTTCAAGGGCTTGTTTAATTTCATTTAATTCATTCTGCTCATGAGTTGTAAGTGCGAGATCCTTTTCTCTTTCATACAATTCTGTCCCTTGGTCACCGGGATGATTATCATAATCAGACAATTCTGTTGAATATTCCTCTTCAGTTGCACGGATTTTATCTCGTTTAATTTTATCCATTAATTCGGTTTCACGTGTTATTAAATCATGCTTTATTTGTGTTATATCATCCTTCTTTAGCATCAAAGATCACTCCTATTAAATGTGATATATATATCTTGCCTTATTCAAGCTATCTTAAACACCCACATTTAAATTTTTTGGCTAAATTCAATAATTGGATACACAAAAAAACAAGCCATTGTTGACAATGACCTGTTTTCTGAGTGGCTCGAGACGGAATCGAACCGCCGACACACGGATTTTCAGTCCGTTGCTCTACCGACTGAGCTATCGAGCCTTACTATGTATTCATTTTCCAAATGAAAATGGCGGAGGAAGAGGGATTCGAACCCCCGCGGGCCGTGAAGCCCCTGTCGGTTTTCAAGACCGATCCCTTCAGCCGGGCTTGGGTATTCCTCCGCAATAAATTAAATGGTGGACCCTGCAGGATTCGAACCTGCGACCGATCGGTTATGAGCCGATAGCTCTAACCAACTGAGCTAAGGGTCCTATTATAATGGGGCGACCGGTGGGGATCGAACCCACGCATGTCGGAACCACAATCCGATGTGTTAACCACTTCACCACGACCGCCATTATAGATATCCTAGTTGTAAATATGGTAGCGGCGGAGGGGATCGAACCCACGACCTCACGGGTATGAACCGTACGCTCTCGCCAGCTGAGCTACGCCGCCATAAAATGGCTCCACAGGTAGGATTCGAACCTACGACCGATCGGTTAACAGCCGATTGCTCTACCACTGAGCTACTGTGGAACAACTTTGATATCGCTGATGAATTTATGTACTAACTTTAGCGACGATATATAATATATCACATTAAAAATATCCAGTCAATAGTTTTAAAATTTAAGTTTTTCGATTTTTGAAATTTATACACTCAGCAATTGGATTCAATTGCTGAGTGTTGTATTAATGGATAGTCTCTGGAATCTTTTCACCAATTACTTCTTCCGCAATATTTAACGCATGGTCACCAATTCGTTCCAAATTACTTAGAATATCAACATAGACAATTCCAGCAGAAGGAGAACAGATACCTTTGTTTAATCGAATAATATGTTTTTTTCTAAAGGTTTTTTCCATCTGATCAATTTTATTTTCATATTTAACTACTTTCAAGGCTTTTTCTCTATTTCTATTTGTTAGCGATTGAATCGCCTCTTTAAGTGTCTTATTCGTTAATTCGAATATTTCATTTAAGTCTTCTTTAGCTTGATCTGTTAAAACAGTTTTATTTGAAATTTTAAATTGAATTAATTCAATAATATTTTCAAAATGATCACCAACCCGTTCGATATCTCGGACACTGTCAAGCAAAGCGGAGTGTTTTTCACTATCTGCATCGGATAGCTGTGTGGCAGCTAAATCGATCAAATAGGCAGTTATTTCTTGATCCATTTTGTTTAATGTATTCTCAAGTTGCAGGGAATTATTAGCATGTTTTGTATCATGACTATTCAAGAATAAACAAGATTCCTCCAATCCTTTAATAGCACACTCACCCATTCGAACGACTTCTTCCTTCACCTGTTCTAAAGCAACAGAAGGAGACCGTTGAATAAAAATAGGATCTAAATGAGTAGGCTGGACAGTTAGCGTTGAGTCCTCACCAGGAACAAGTTTGGTTACAACCATGGCTAATGTTCCGATAAATGGAAACATTAAAATCACACTAGCAAAATTATATATACCATGTGCGAAGGCAATTGTCATCTCTGCATTTAAGCCTAATACATTCTGTATATTTGCAACCAAAGTTGTATATGGAATTAGTACTAACATCGCAAGGATGGCGGCAATCAGATTGAAAATAACATGTGTTAAAGCAGCCCGCCGAGCGGCAATAGAAGCACCGATCGCTGCAATCGCTGTTGTAATAGTCGTCCCAATATTATTTCCAAATAAAACGGGAAGTGCACCATCTAACTCAATCGCACCTTGACCAAATAAGCTTTGTAAGATTCCAATCGTAGCACTTGAACTTTGCACAATAAAAGTGAATACAGCCCCAATAATAAGGCCTAAAATTGAATTATCCGACATTTCAATCATTAGTTCATGAAAAGCCTGTAAATCTTGTAATGGGGCTAAACCATCTCCCATTAATTTCAATCCGAAAAATAGGGCACCAAAGCCAAAGATTGCTTGTCCAATATTCAGGATTCTTTGGTTCTTAAAGAAAAATAACATTAGTGCACCAACCGCAAGAATCGGTAATGCATAATCCTCTAATTTAATCCCAATAATAAATGCTGTGACGGTTGTTCCTACGTTTGCACCCATAATCACACCAATCGATTGTTTTAATGTCATAAATCCAGCATTCACTAATCCAACCGTTAATACGGTTGTTCCCGAGCTTGATTGGATCAATATAGTTACCACCATACCTGCAAGGACACCTAAAAATGGATTGCTAGTAAATTTATCTAAAATGTCTTTCAATCGGTCACCGGCGGATTTTTGCAATCCTTCACCCATTGATTTAATTCCTAATAGAAAGATACCTAGTCCACCTAAAAACTCAAATATAATAGTCATTATATCTAATTCCATGAATGACCATCCCTTCAATTCAGTATTATTTTCATATGTAAAATGACATCAATTCCTATTATTAATTAAACATTACTGAAATGTAAAGAGTATTCGATAAAATTTTACACTAAATTTACATACAATTTTTACAATTCATAACTCATGAATAATAGCATTAAAATAGCCCTTAGCTAACCAATCTTTTGTACAGTCAGCTAAGGGGATTCCACTCTATTCCTATTTAATTTAGTCTCGATTATTCTTTATACTTATCCAATGCGTCCACTAATATACGTGTACCATCTACCTGTTTCACAATAATTTCAGCATTTTGCTGAATCCAGTAACCATTTGAAATCGCACTATATTCATTCTGATTGATTTTGATCGTTCCAACGGGGCGTAAATTGGTTAAAGCAATCCCCTTTTGACCAACTAATTGGTGATAATCTGTATTGATCGAACTATATCCTTGATCATCTGTTAAGCGATCAATTAAAGGAATTTTCGTCCACATATTTCGTCGTGGTAACATCTTCAACCACAGAAAAGAACAAGCAGCACCGATAACAACACCAATAATAGCATAAAGACCAACTATCCAATTCGGTGAACTCAAGCCCACCGAAACAATCATTAATATCGCACCAATACCAGCCAGAGTTCCATCATTAATAAGTTCACCATCAATAAATATTAAAATAATACCTAAAAAATAAATAATTGCCATTATGAAGAACATAGATGGATCGAGATATGCATAAAAGTAAAGAGTAATAAGAGAAACACCTAGAAATGCAAATATCCCTTTCGCTTTAACTAATAATTCACCAACTAAAAGCATAGTACCAATACCAACAATAAAAAAACTAAGCCAATCCATTGTAAAAATATCCATTATTAACAACACCCTCTTTCTTAAGCTAGACTTTTTTAATAAATATTATTAAAGGAGAATGATGATGTCGAGTAGGTTAAAGTTCTTCAGTTTTATTTTTTGTATCTTACTGTTGATTACTTGTTATCAAGACCTCTATCGTGATCGTGATTTAAATTCGAAGCAAACTACTGCTGAAGTTACCCCTCACTCTTATTATGATGAAAGTTTATCAAGCTTTCAAGTTATTTCTTATCAGGTTCAACAAGGGGAGCAATTATTAACTATTATAGAGAAGTTAAACAAACAGCCAGTGATTAATATTGAACAATCAGTTACTGATTTTATTTCCCTTAATCCATCCGCAAATATTTATCAATTAGAGGATGGACGAGTTTATTTATTTCCGGTCTATCAATAATAATATCAATTTTTACTTGATTTTATAATTCTCAACCCTATTTAAATAATTACACAAAAAAAGAAAGCTAAAGATTTTGAACCTCTAGCTTTCTGTGATTATTCGGCCATCGCTAATGTGTGATGGTTTTCTGCATTCGCTTGAATCAGATCAGCATAATGACTTTTCGCTGTTCCTGTTTTCTCCTTATAATTTTCCATGCCAGTCATCCCTCGATGATATGCCGTCAACGCTTCATCCCAGTTTTGGTACTTATGATGAAGGAAATCTAAATAAACAACAGCTAGCTGCATGGAATAATAAGGATCAAATAATAACTCTTCACTATAAGGCAGTCCCGCCATCTCTGCAATCCAAGGAGCGGTATTTCCCATAAATTGTGACATCCCATATGCTTGACCATATTTAGTTTCTGGTCCAATGAGATCTGGATCAAAGGTTTTTCCTGTTTCTACTTTTAATAATTCATAAATGAGAAAAGGGTCTATGTTAAATTGTTCTGCTTCATTAGCCAAATAAATCGCCCAAGCCTTTTTAAAATGACCCTCACTATCATTTACCATTTGTTCCGCTATTTCCTCAATATTTGACCAATGTTTATAATCACCGTTTAGCTCCGTCCTCAGTAATTCTTGCTCATAAGTTGACTCTGCCTTTAATTGTTTGTTTTCGGCAGCTAAGACACGATTTTCCTCTTCTAATGTTGTCATTTGTGTACGTTGAATATGATTTAGCATAAAAATTAAAATGGCAGATACAAATGACAGACATAATACAAATAAAGTACTTTGTTTCAAGTCTTATCCATCCTTTCTTGTAACAACTTTGGTGAGTAATCGCACTAAGGAAAGCAACTTAAGCATTCGCAACGTTAAACCCTCTGGCTTATCGCCATATCTTTACGCTGTTTTGAAATCTTATTACGAAAGCCATAGTTTTAATTATACGATCATCGCTAAAGTTTTATGCTTTTCGATAGTGCAGGAATAAGTAGATAGCTTATTCCAAATCCCAGCCCTAATCAGCAGAGAATAAAGAATCTCAACTGTTTGAAGATTCACTTGGTGTTACAAATGGTTATCCTAAGCTATCTTCATAATAAAAGCAACTGATACGCTTTACCCTTAATCAATAAAATTAAACTTTTAGCAAATGAATCATATATTAAATTGAAGATTTCTTAATAGGATAAATGTGAAGGAATTATAAATGAGGAGGAACAAGATGAACAATATGTTTAAACAAGTTATTCAAAAGAAAATGGCAGAAATAACACCTAATGAACTACTTGCCCACGCTAATAGCTATCAAGTAACGCTCTCTGAAACTCAAGCCAATCAACTTATAAACATCCTAAGAACACAACAGTTTGACCCATTCAAGAAGACAGATTTGATCAAAATGTTTGATCATTTAGAACAAATCACAGATCAAGCAACTGTAAAACAAGCAAAAATTATTCTTAATCAATTTATTAAACAATATAATATGGCAGATTGGTTTAGTTAAAAAAGGTTAGGACAAAAGTAAATTGAGTAGTTAAAAAAGCGAATGATATTCAAAAAAGTTGAATATCATTCGCTTTTTGCTAGAATTGAGGGCCATAGGAAAGTGGAACATCTCACTTGCGATCATTTCTTCTATATCCATATCGTGTTTGTTTGGATTTTGACTAAATTTTTTGTTTGTCACTGCCTGTTCTTTTTATTGATTCACTATTTCCTCTTTTAATTTCTCATTAAAATGACCTTGTTTTAACATGTCAATTTCGAATTTATATGGTGGTTTTTTATTTTTTTTATCTTCACCGACATAAGGTGTTTCTAGAATTTTTGGTAGAGCGGCAAGCTGTGGATGATGGACAATGTAGTGAAGAGGCTCAAAGCCGATATAGCCAAAACCTATATTCTCATGACGATCCTTATGTGCTCCACGTGCATTTTTACTGTCATTGATATGGACTACCTTTAGACGTTCAAGACCAATGAGGTGATCAAATTGATTTAAAGTATGATCAAAGTCGTTAATAATATCATAACCCGCATCGTGAACGTGACATGTATCGAAACATACAGATAATTTATCATTTTGATCAACACCATCGATAATCATCGCTAATTCTTCAAAAGTGCGCCCCATCTCTGAACCTTTTCCAGCCATTGTTTCTAAAGCAATTTGAACATCATGCTCTTTCGTAAGCACCTCATTCAAACCTTCAATAATTCTAGCAATCCCTTTTTCAGGTCCAGCTCCCACATGTGCACCGGGATGCAAAACAATTTGTTTAGCGCCAAGAGCATGAGTTCTTTCAATTTCACTTTGTAAAAAGGATACAGCCAGTTCAAAAGTTTCCGGTTTCGTTGTATTACCTAAATTTATAATATATGGAGCATGTACAACAAGATCTTCTATTCCGTTTTCCCCCATATGTTGGAGTCCCGCTTCGATGTTCAATTCTTCGATCGCTTTTCTTCTCGTATTTTGAGGTGCACCCGTATAAATCATCATGGCTGATGAGCCATAACTTGTTGCCTCTTCACTTGAACCTAATAACATTTTCTTTCCATTCATTGAAACATGAGAGCCTATTTTCACTATCCCCACTCCTAAAGTCTTTGTTATTTCTTTCGTTTTTGTTTTAATTGTCTCTTTATCTTTTCTTGCTGTCTCTTCATTTTCACCTTGTAACCTGGCTTAACCTTTTTCGGCTTTTTAACTCTTTTCCAGGCCTCTTGATCCAGTTCATCACTTTGTCTCTTTCTTAACTTTCGTTCATTCCAAGGTGCTATCTCTTTCCATTCATCTTTCACGATATCAAATGTTTCAAATTCTGTGCCTTGTTCAACTAGCTTATTTAGTAAATGAATGTCTTGATCTGTATATAAATGGATAGCTGTTCCTTCCATCCCTGCACGAGCAGTTCGTCCTACTCGATGGATAAAAAATTCAACTTCTTTTGGTAGCTGGGCATTAATGACATGACTAACACCTTTAATGTCAATGCCTCGAGCAGCTAAATCGGTTGCCACAATGTATTGATATTTTAAGGCTTGGATATCCTTTAATACGCGCTTTCGCTCTCTTGCCCCTAAACCACCATGGATCAAACCAACATTTAACCCCTGATCAAGTAATTCAGCATAAAGATCATCACAAGCTTCTTTACCATTAGCAAAAATAATAGCTAAATATGGATTAATTGTTTTTGCGATTCGCGTAATGACTTCCGCTGGTTTTCTATGCCTTAATGGAATAAGGCGATTTTCAATTTTAATAGGAGACATTTGATCCGTAATTTGAAAATATGTTGGATTGTGTAAATATTTTTTCAAAAAAGGTTGCAATCTTTCTGGGATTGTTGCTGAAAAAACCAAGACTTGGGTTGCTGGATTAGCCTTAACTAGCATTTGATCAATTTCATTAATTAAGCCTAATTCTAACATCAAATCAGCTTCATCAATCACAAATGAACGCGCTGTATAAAGATTGATTGAGCCTTCCTTAATTAAGTCTAATAGGCGTCCTGGTGTCGCGACAATAATTTGTGGTTGTTCAGTTAATTTTTCAATCATTCTTTTTTTATCCGTACCACCAATAAACAATTTAGCTGTTACATGCTGATCTTCATGTAAGAAAGAAATAATTTTTTTGACTTCGGTAAAAATTTGAGTGGCTAATTCGCGCGTTGGAGCCGTGACAACAAATTGAACTTCTTTTTTTTCAAAAGATAGCTGATTAAATAAGGGTAATAAAAAAGCATGTGTTTTCCCTGATCCGGTCTGTGATTGACCCATTATACTTTCATTTCTTAGTACAGCTGGAATCACTTTATGTTGAATAGGCGTTGGATTTCTAAATCCCAATTGCTCAACGATCTCATTGATCCACGGCTTGACATTAAATTCTTTAAAATGATGTTTTTCCATATTAAACTCCTCATCAATCGACTTATTTTATTTATTATAGTAGAATTTTTTTGTAATTGCACATTTAAACATTCATTTATTAATGGATTTATTTTTAAAAATCATTGTATATTATAAAAATTGAAAAGGTTCAGTGCTTAAACTTGTCTTAATCACTTCAATTTGACCATATTCCTCAGTTAAACACTTATCCAAATAGTTATGGACCGCTTCAATCATAACGGCTTCAATATGATGCCCTGGATCAATAATAGATAGGCCTACAGCTTGTGCATCTTGGGCATAATGAAAAGAAACATCTCCAGTCAGATAGACATCTGCACCCAAACGTTTAGCATGTTGATAATACTTTTCACCGCTTCCTCCAAGTACCGCAACCTTTCTTACCTTTTGATTAAGTGGACCTGTCACGCGCAAACCAGACAGTTGAAACACATCTTTAATTTGAAACGTTAACTCTTTTAATGTCATTTCTGCTGGTAAAGTACCTATACGTCCTAAACCATATACTTCTCCTTTATTACTCAGTTCAATTAAATCAAAAGCAGGCTCTTCATAGGGATGTGCCTTTATTAATTGTTGAACAGCTTTTGATACCAAGCAATCGGGCAGCATATATTCGAGTTTGACTTCTTCTACAGTTTCTTTTATCCCCTGCTCCCCTAAAAAAGGATCAGCTTGATCGCTTGGCGTGAAACTGCCTATTCCTTTTACACTAAATGAGCAATCCTTATATTCTCCCATTTGTCCAACACCTATTTGAGTTAGTGCTTGATCAACTTCTTCTTGGTGACTTTCAGGAACATAAACATGGAGCTTATATAATTTTTCTTCTCCTTCAGGAACAAGAGGTTTCGTGTCTTGTAGAGCAAGCTTCGCCGCTAATAAATCATTGACCCCACCAGTAACAATATCTAGATTTGTATGAGCTGAATAAACTGAAATATCATGCTTAATTAATAGGTTGATTATTTTCCCAATCGGTTGATTAAGATTTATTTGTTTTAAGGGTTTAAATAATAAGGGATGATGAGAAATAATTAAATTAGCTTTAGTTTCAATGGCTTCTTCAACAACTTCTTCTGTTACATCAAGTGTTGTCATAACTTTATTTACTGGCATGCTTAAATTCCCGATCTGTAAGCCAACATTATCCCAGTCACTTGCTAATTTTTTCGGGACCCATTCTTCTAGTATGTCAATCACTTTTCCTACAGTTATCGATTTAGTCATCCTTTAACACCTCTTCTATCCACTTTTCTTTAAGTTTAAATTGATTTATCTTAATTAAATCAGGCTCTTTTGCTCGGAGCATTTGTTCAATAATACGTCGATAATTTTTCCGTTCCCTTTGCCATTTTTGTTTAAACACATTATTTTTTTCCTTTATGAGATAAGGACCAAATAAGATTTCTTTATCCGAATATTCGTATCTTGCTTTAGTTACTGCTATGTCTGCAACTAAAATCTCGTAAATATGCCCCTCTTCCGCTAAAATCCTTTCGGCTACTAGTTGATAATCTGTATTAAGTAGCCATTCTCTAATATACTCGCTATTCACATTAGGTTGTAAAATTAATCGGTCAACATCCTTTAATAAATGTTTCCCCTGTTCAAGGATTGAGCAAATCAAACCACCACCCATTCCAGCAATCACAACTTGCTTGACGGGTTCAAACTGTATAACCTCTAATCCATCGCCCTTTATTACTTTTATTTGATCAGTTAACCGTTGTGTCGTTACATGCTCAAGCGCAGATCGATAAGGACCTTCATTTAACTCCCCTGCAATTGCTTTTGCTGATTGATCATGCTGACAAACGGCAATAGGGAGATAAGCGTGGTCGCTTCCAATATCTGCAAAAAATGAACCAGCGGGTAAAAAGTCCATAATATTCTTCAATCTATTTGATAGAATAATTTCATTTGTCATACTTGTTACACCTGTCCTTTAAATAATTATCGAAATAATACTGACGACTAGCCCGAGTATGCTCATACCCATCAACAATTTACTTGAGCGTTTTATACCTATACCAAACCATAAAATGAACTGAGTGAAAATCACGATTAGTCCAGCAAACGATTGACCCATCCATTGATCAATGACTGTAAGAGAGATGATAAAAATATTTAATAATAATACCAGTATTACGTAATTGGATTCTATTTGATAAAACTTTATGCCAAGAAAGAACAAGCCCATACAAATATTGATTGTTAAAATGATTAAGACTGTTGAATAAAACATATTTGGCCGTGCGTAAAAAATAAAAAAGCTATACTAGGAGCTAAAGTTAAATTTAAGATGATAAAAAGTAAACTAAATATATTTATTTTACCCATTATTCCTATCTGCGCTTCGGTCTCCTCTAAATTTTCTTCTCCTTCAGTATATAAAGCAAGCAAGTAATCACAATATTCATCTGGAAGCAAACGATTTTCTTTCCAATACTTTATTTCATTTATAATGGTTGCTTTTCTCTGCCCATTCACATTGATACACCCCAAATTAAAATGTTATTTCTAACACAAGTTTTAGCTGATGAGCTAAATATGTTCAATAATTAAAATAATTCGGATTCACTCGTCTTTATTTGTACATGGATGTGTTGGGTCGACTTTTCCCTAAATCGTGAGGAAGTTAGTCAAAGACCCCTTAAATAACTCATTTTCCTTATTCTTTGGGTGTGATAAATTTAGTCGGCTTGAATCCATTTCTTAGCTAAATTTTTACCTTCATACATAAAGTGTAAAAAAACAGTCAACCAAGAGTCAATTGAAGCTCAACTGAATCTCGATTGACTGAGCCAATCTAGCTGATACAATTTATATTTCTTCATCTTTTTACTCTAGAAAATCCTTCAATCTTTTGCTGCGACTTGGGTGACGTAATTTACGCAAAGCTTTTGCTTCAATTTGGCGAATGCGT
Organism: Amphibacillus sp. Q70; assembly: GCF_052055485.1. Lineage (GTDB taxonomy): Bacteria > Bacillota > Bacilli > Bacillales > Amphibacillaceae > Amphibacillus. The sequence goes on from NZ_CP197171.1 coordinate 3,352,081, forward strand.
TCACGGGTGACCCCAAATACCTTTCCTACTTCTTCCAAAGTACGGGTACGGCCATCATCTAAGCCAAAGCGTAATCGTAAAACATTCTCTTCACGATCGGTTAAGGTATCAAGTACATCTTCTAATTGTTCTTTTAACAACTCATAAGCAGCATGATCTGATGGTGAAGTTGCTTCTTGATCCTCAATAAAATCACCTAAATGCGAATCATCTTCTTCCCCAATCGGCGTTTCTAATGAGACGGGCTCTTGAGCAATTTTCAATATTTCTCTAACTTTATCCGGGGATAATTCCATTTCTACTCCGATTTCTTCTGGAGTGGGTTCTCGTCCAAAATCTTGTAATAATTGTCTTTGGATACGAATCAATTTATTAATTGTTTCAACCATATGAACTGGAATTCGAATCGTTCTTGCTTGGTCTGCGATAGCACGAGTAATGGCTTGGCGAATCCACCAGGTCGCATACGTACTAAATTTGAACCCTTTTCTGTAATCAAACTTTTCAACAGCTTTTATCAAACCCATATTCCCTTCTTGAATAAGGTCAAGAAAAAGCATACCTCTTCCAACATAGCGTTTGGCAATACTAACAACTAAACGTAAATTAGCTTCAGCCAATTTCATTTTCGCTTCTTCATCATCTTCCTCAATTCGTTTGGCTAAACTAACCTCTTCGTCTGCTGTTAATAAATCAACTCTCCCAATTTCTTTAAGATACATTCGAACAGGATCATTAATTTTAATCCCTAACGGAACACTAATATCTTTTAAGTCGAATTCCTTTTCTTTTTTTATATCACCTTCACTAGGATCTTCATCGATATCACTTACTATTTCAATCCCTTGTTCACCTAGATATTCATAGAACTCATCAATTTGTTCTGACTCCAATTCAAAATGTGCTAGTCGTTCGACGACATCTTCATAAGCAATAACACCTGTTTTCTTTCCTATCTCAACAATTTGTTCTTTTGCTTCATCTAATGTGGTCTCGACTCCATTATCACTTGAATGTTCTGGCTGTTTCTTTACCATTAGAGTCCCCCTCCTTCCAACTTATCCAATTCATTATCGATTTTTGTTCTTTAGTTCTTTCTGAATTCGCATAATTTCCATCCCAATTTGGGCTGCCTTCAAATAATCTTTGTTCAATTCTGCCTCTTTTTGTTTAGTTATTAAATCACGGATAATAACTTTATCGCTATGTTCAGCTTTAATCATATGAACATAGTCTGCAATTTCATCTTCTGAAACATCTGCACTGACAGGTTCCATGGCAATCTCAATCACTTCACTTATTATTTCCTTATCATTTAAACGTTCTACAAAATGACTGACATTCGCTTCAAATCCATCCTCATAAAAAGCATATAAATAAGTTACGATAATTTTGTGTTTCTCAATATTAAAAGCAGCACCTAAGGTATGCTTTATTTGTTCAGCAATCGAACGATCATATAACATATAGGCAAGCAACCTTCTTTCAGCATTGTGATAAGCTGGTAAAAGTCGTTTGGATTTACTTTTTAATACGCGATCATTAGTATGGCTGTTCGAATCCACATTATCCCTAGTTGCACCTTGTTTATTCCTAATTTGATTAACTTCTTCCAAAATAGCTTCAGAAGATAAATCAAACATTTTGGTTAATTCTCTTATATAACGGTCTCTATCCAAAGGTGATTTAAGCTGAGCAATTTCTATAACAATTTGCTTGATATAAGCTATTTGATCTGCTTCAACTTTTAAATTATAAGCTCTTTTGTGATACATCATGACAAAACTCATATAAGTAGAGCTTGCCTCGATTACCTCTCGTTTAAACCTTTCACCACCATATTTTTTAATAAAAGAATCTGGATCAAGTCCATCTGGTAATGTTGCCATACGGACTTGACAACCTACTTTAATCATTAACTTAGCCACTTTAAAAGAGGCATTGATTCCTGCATCATCACCGTCATAACAAATAACTACAGTATCTGCATATCGTTTAATTAAAGCCGCTTGTTGTTCCGATACTGAGGTGCCGAGTGAGGCAATTCCATTTGTTATACCTGCTTGATAAGCCGTGATCACATCCATATAACCTTCAAATAGTATCGCCTGTCCGCTTTTTTTCAATTCACTTCTTGCCAAATCAAAATTAAAAAGCAGTTTTCCTTTTTGAAATAAGGCAGATTCTGGGCTGTTTAAATATTTGGGCTCAAGATCTGTTATTGAACGACCACCGAATCCAACTGTTTTAGCAAGGTGGTTACGAATCGGAAAAACAATACGCCCTCTCATTCGATCATATACTTTATTTTGATCATTACGAGCCAATACACTTGCTGATACAAGCTCTTGTAAATTAAATTCTTTCTTCGATAAAAATTGAGTCGTCACTTCATTTCCTTCAGGTGAAAAACCAATTTGAAATAAATCGATCGTCTCATCAGTTAACCCTCGATTTTTTAAATACGTTCGAGCCTCGCTAGCTTCTTTTGCATGATGAAAAATATGATGATAAAATTTAGTCAATAGTTCATGAGCATTTAAACTAATTTGGTCATGTGACTGACTATTTTGATTATCTTGTTGCAAATATTGATCTGGTAAAGAGTGACCACTTCTTTGTGCTAAATGAGTGACTGCTTGTTGAAAAGAAAAACCTTCTTGTTCCATCAAAAAGGTAAAAACATTACCACCCTTACCACAGCCAAAACAGTGAAAAATTTGTTTTTCTTGAGTAACTGAAAAAGAAGGTGTCTTCTCACCATGAAATGGACAAAGTCCAAAATAATTTCGTCCTTGTTTTTTTAATGAGACATATTCTCCAATGACATCAACAATATCATTAGCTTTACGAATCTCATCTATTAATTGCTCAGGAATTTGAGCGGTCATAATTATCACCAACATTTAATTTCTATATAAAATCAAAAATTCCTGCAAGTTTCGACAAAAAAGTTAAAAAAATGCTAACAAATTTCAATTTTAACGTTTTTCAGTTCAATATAGCATCCTTCATGGTAATCTTGAAACTTAATTAGCTAAGTAAACCTTCTACATCGGAAATCTATATTCCTGCAAAACAATTGAAACCATTAACAATCTATCAAACTCTTTATTAAATACTATACAGAAGTTGAAATTTTACACAAATAATTATTATAGTCTATTAACTGAAAAAAAGCTACTATTTTGTTCAGGGTAATAAAAACCTTACGTTTTAAGTCGTAAGGTTTTTTATTCTTTTATTTCTGTATGTTTTATTATTTACCCGACTAAATTTAGGTTTCCAGTTATTCACCATTTAACGTGTCATTTGAATTTGCAAAATAATATTAGCGGTTTCTTCCACAGCTTTATCAGTCACATCAACGACTGGACAGCCGAGTCGATCAACAATGACATCAAAATATTCTAGTTCTTGATCAATTCTATCCAAAGCTGCATAATTAGCACTAGCCTTTAAGCCAAGTGCTTTTAGGCGTTCTTTTCGAATCCCATTTAACTTTCCAGAGCTTATTTTTAAACCATAACATTTACTCGGATCCGTATTAAATAGTTCCTTTGGAGGATCAACCTCTGGGACAACAGGAACATTAGCTACTTTTAAACTTTTCAGTGCTAAATACTGAGACAGTGGTGTTTTTGATGTTCGTGATACACCGATGAGAACAATATCAGCTTGTTCTATACCTCTCGGATCACGACCATCATCATATTTAACCGCAAATTCAATCGCTTCTACTCGTCTAAAATAGGATTCATCTAGCTGATGATTTAAACCCGGCTTCATTTTTGGTTTTTTATCAAATAATCGTTCCATCGCTTCAAGCATAGGTCCGATAATATCAATGACTTCTAATTTCAGATCAGTTGATTTCTGCATCACATATTGGCGTAAACCTGGATCAACAAGCGTATAGCCAACAAGTGCATGATCTCGTTTAGCCTGAGCCAATATCTGTTCTATTTGCCCTTTATTTTTAATATATGGTGACCTATATAATTCATAATCTTGACCATTGTCAAATTGTAATAGAGACGCTTTAATCACTTGTTCTGCTGTTTCACCAAGCGAATCTGAGAGTAAATAAATAATTGGTTTTTCCATCTTATCACCTCAAATCTAAAAGTGCTGCTTCCATTCAATGTCTTTAAAGTCAGCAAATAAATTAATTAATTTAGCTATATGATTTAATAAAGCTATTCGATTATTTTTAATTTTTGAATCATCAACCATAACCATGGTTTGATCAAAGAATAATTCAATGGTCGGTGTTAGAGATTCCAGTAGCTGAAGGGCAGCAGAGTACTCCCCTTGCTCCATTTTCAAACGATAATCAGCTTCAATCGATTGATAAGCTTCATATAATTCTTGTTCTGAATGATTTTCAAATAGAGATGGATCAACATTTTGCTTGATTTCCATATTGGCTATATTAATCACACGCCCTAATGCCTCATGTGCTTCTTTAAATGCAATATCCTGACGCTTATTTTCTAATAGCTTTGCTTTTTTGATTAAATGAGAAATAACACCTATTTTCATATGTGTGACAGCTTTAATAATATCTTGTGCAATTTGTTCTTCTTTAGCAAGATAAATAATTCTTGCTTCAATAAATTGACTCACATTATTTACCACATCTTCTTCAATATCAATCATTGATCCTTGATATTGTTTTAAAATGAGATCAACAATTTCTTCAAATGTAATCGACCAGTTTCTTTCTAGAAGAATTTGAATGACACCCATTGCTTGACGTCTAAGTGCATATGGATCTTGAGAACCTGACGGAATTAAACCAACACCAATACAACCAACAATCGTATCCATTTTCTCTGCTACACTTATGATCGCACCAATGACCGAATGAGGTAATTGATCATTTGCATGGCGTGGCATATAATGCTCATTAATTGCTTGAGCCACCGCTTCATTTTCACCAAATAAACGAGCATATTTCTCACCCATTATCCCTTGAAGATTAGGAAACTCATCAACCATCTGGGTAACTAGGTCAAATTTACTGATCTTTGCTGCCCGCTCAACGTGTTTTATTTCTAAATCCGTGAGCTTTAACTTCTTGGCGATAGCTACCGAGCTATTCGTGACTCGCTCTACTTTGTCAGCAAGTGTACCTAACTGTTGTTGAAAAACCATTTTTGCCAATTTAGCATTGTTCTCTGCTATTGACTTTTTCTGATCCTCTTGATAGAAAAAGAGTGCGTCTGCTAAGCGAGCATTTAAAACTTTTTCATTTCCTCTAATTACATTCTCAATATATTCAGCATTTCCATTACGTATAGCAATAAAGAAAGGCAATAATGAGCCGTTTTGATCTCGAACAGGAAAATATCGTTGATGGACTTTCATTGAAGTAATTAACGCCTCTTCTGGGACAATTAAATAATCTTCACTATATTTCCCACAAAAAACAGTTGGATATTCTACTAATTGGGTAACTTCTTCTAACAAATCTTCATCCATATCCACCAGCCAATTGTGTTGGCTTGCTAAATCTTTGATTTGAGTTAAAATCTCAATTTTTCGTTTACCACTATCGGCAACCACATATTGCTCATTTAGAATTGTCTCATAGTTTAATGGATCTTTGAGAGTGATTTCTTCTCCTAAAAAACGATGACCATATGTTTTATCACCACTTGTCACACCTTCAATTTCAAAAAAGACCACTTCATTATCATTCAAGGCTAACAGCCACTTAATCGGTCGAACATAGCGTAGACGATGATTTGCCCATCTCATATTTTTAGGGAAATTCATTGACAAAATAACATCTTTAAAACTTGGTAATAGGTCACGCGAGCTTTTTCCTTCCGTATATTTTTTAACGTGGAGATAATCAGTTCCATTAACGTCTTTAAAATAAATATCCGCTAAGGACAAACCTTGTCCTTTCGTAAAACCAATGGCTGCTTTTGTCCAGTTTCCTTCTTGATCTAAAGCAATTTTCTTTGCAGGTCCTTTAATTTCTAGCTCAAGATCGGTTTGTTTGTCTGTTAAGTCAAGAATTTGAACGGCAAATCGTCTTGGTGTAATAAAGGTTTTTATCTCATTGAAGGTTAAACGATTTTCCTTTAACCATTCTTCCGTTTTATTGCGTAGCTGCTGCTCCGTTTCCGCAAGAAACCGAGCTGGCATTTCTTCAAGACCGACTTCGAACAATACATTAGTTGTTGACAATGGAATCACCATCCTTCTTCAACATTGGAAATCCTAGTTTTTCACGTTCTTTTACGTATAATTTGGCGATTGCACGTGCTAAATAGCGTACTTTACCAATATAGCCTGTTCTTTCTGTTACAGAAATGGCACCTTTAGCATCAAGTAAATTAAAAGTATGAGAACATTTTAAAACATAATCATAGGCAGGAAAAACGAGTCCTTTTTCAATAAGCTGCTTTGCTTCCTGTTCATAGTTATTAAATAGATCAAATAGCATCTCTGTATTTGAATTTTCAAACGTATATTTGGAATGTTCGTATTCGGGTTGGTAGAAGATATCTCTCATCGTGACACCATCTGTCCACGTTAAATCAAACACATTTTCTTTATCTTGAATATAAGAAGCAAGGCGTTCAATTCCGTAAGTAAGTTCTACAGCTACTGGATCTGCTTCAAGTCCGCCAATTTGTTGAAAATAGGTAAATTGAGTGATCTCCATGCCATCTAACCAAACTTCCCAACCTAAACCAGCAGCCCCTAACGTTGGGTTTTCCCAATTATCTTCCACAAAACGAATATCATGTTGTAAGGGATCAATATTTAACTTCTTTAGCGACTCTAAATAAAGATCTTGAATATTAACTGGTGATGGTTTCATAACCACTTGAAATTGGTGATGCTGGTATAACCGGTTTGGATTATCACCGTAACGGCCATCATCGGGACGCCGAGAGGGTTCAACGTATGCAACGTTCCAATCCTCTGGTCCTAAACTACGGAGCAATGTCATTGGTGACATCGTACCAGCCCCTTTTTCGGTGTCATATGCTTGCATTAATATACAGCCTTGATCTGACCAAAACTTTTGTAAAGTGAGTATCATCTCTTGAATATGCATCATCATTTCCTCCAATTCTCATATAATTAGTGAGAAAATCCCGTCCCTATGTCTTAACTTTAAGACATAGGGACGGGATTTCCGCGGTTCCACCCTAATTACTAAAGGATTAACCTCTAGTCACTTTTTTATCCTATACGTTCCAGAGTGCCGTTCAACTCACTGTTATCTCTGGCTTACACTATCCCAGATTCGCTATGATAACTTGTTTCGTTTACTCTTCTCTTTCTTCACATATAGAATCATTATAAGGAATACATATTGATTTGTCAAGGATCCTGACAACTTCATCACATCCTAGGACAACACCTAACACGGAGACTGTGATTACCAATATTATTAGGTTAGTGAAAATTTAATATAGATGGCAATGTGACTGGTCAGCAGAAAAAAATACGGAGACTCCTCGAAAATAAAAGGCAATTTTCTTCGTGCGATGTCTCGCTGACGTAGCTTTTCTTGTCCTATGGGAATAACAAGAACTTGAGATCCACTTTGACAATTAGTTTCAATTCAGAAAATTTAGGAAGAGAAACTAAGTTCGGCACGTCGTGTGGCGACACTTGCATGACCTATGTCCTCTGTGCCTTCAAGCCCGCGGAAAGCAAAACATATCTCATCTGCGGTTATTTTCTCTATATTGGTATCGTATTTGTTGATCATTAGAATCCATATTTTTGTTTTGTCTCAGTTGCGTTTTTTCATGTGTTTATGAGTTCATCTATTTCATAATAAAAACAACTCAACTAAATAGATCAATTTGTTTTAAGAATTTCTTTGATTTCAGAGCTAATCCACCATATGTATCGTAATACTGCTCCAAAATATTTTTAATTTTATTTTTATTTTCTTCTTTGACAGAAATATTGGCAATTCGCTCTAGGCCAACCTCTGAAAAAAGCCGCAATAGTTTCAATTGTGTCTGATTGATTGAAATATGGTTAGGATCACTAGCTAAACACCTCTTACAAAGAACTCCACCCTCTTTAACGGAAAAACCACTAATATCTTTTGTTTGTTTACAACGTTGACAATAATCCAGTATAGGGGCAAAACCAGCTATTTTATATAATTTCATTTCATACATCATCGTTAAGACCAGTGGATCCTTATCCCCGGTTAATCCTTTTAATGTTGCCATAAACTGTTGATAGATAAAATAATTTGGTGATTTTTCGTCTAATAATTTATCGGTAAGTTCGGCAATATAACTAGCATATGCCGTTAGCACAATATCTTCTCTAATTCGGCGATGGGACTGGATGACTTCACCCTGTTCCAAAACGCCTAATCCTTTACCTATACGGACTAAATACTGTCCATGGATAAACATTTGTGAAACAGCTGCCATTCGGCTTTTAGGTTTTTTGGCTCCTCTGGCAATAACACCTATTTTTCCAAGCTTATCAGTAAATAATGTTGCGATAACATGTGTTTCCCCATAATTTTGTGCGCGAATAATGACACCTTCTACCTTTTCCAGCACCTCTCATCAGTCCTTTTAATCCATGCTATCAAATTGATCTAATGGCGGTTCTTCCGACAATCTATCTTCACTGTTTTTTTCATCATCATAGTCCTTCATAAGTAGATAGGTTTCAATATTTCCTGTTTTACTAAAAACGATCCAAGGTAAATCATTCATGATAACTCCACCTTCTTCCTTTTAGTTAGAACATCTACATTTATAGAATGACCAACGTCAGTAAATCAATGTTGATTATTTATTTCCATGAATATTTTGACGAAAGCTTTAATATTCATTTGGGTTATAACCAAATTCATGAAGATATTGCTCTCGATTACGCCAATCTTTTTGAACTTTTACCCATAAATCCAAATAAACTTTCGACCCTAATAAGCGTTCAATATCACGCCTTGCTTGTGAACCAATCTTTTTTAACATTGAACCTTGTTTACCAATGATAATTCCTTTTTGTGAATTTCGTTCAATGATAATTGTCGCTTGAATCTGAATTTTTTCGCCAGGCTTTCTGTCAATTTTATCAATGACCACTGCTAGCGAATGTGGGACCTCTTCTTTCGTTTGTTGAAGGGCTTTTTCACGAATGAATTCACTAATAATAAAACGTTCGGGATGATCGGTTATTTGATCTTCAGGATAATATTGTGGTCCTTCTGATAATTGAGCTTTTAAAACAGACAATAAATGCTCGACATTATGACCTTCCAATGCTGAGATAGGAATAATCTCTTGAAAGTCGAACTTATCTTTATATTCGACAATCAAGTCAAATAGCTGATCAGGATGAATTTGATCGATTTTATTAATAATGAGATAGACTGGCTTTTTGACACTTTCCAGTCGATCAATAATGTATTGATCACCACGTCCATACCCTTCAGCTGCATTAATCATAAATAAAATAGCATCAACTTCATTTAGCGTATTCTCAGCAATTTTAACCATAAAATCCCCGAGCTTATGCTTTGGCTTATGGATCCCCGGTGTATCGATAAAAATAATTTGTGCCTCATCATCAGTCATGACACCTTGAATCGTGTTACGAGTGGTCTGAGCTTTATCACTCATAATCGCAACTTTTTGTCCGATTACACGATTAAGAAAAGTTGATTTACCGACATTCGGTCTACCAATTATTGTGATAAAACCTGATTTAAATGAATTTTGTTGCATCGTATGTCCTCCAGATCTAGTTAAAAAAATAATGTGATTACTTTTGGTAAAAAGATAATCATTCCTACAATAGCAGCTATTATACTTGCCACTAATACAGCACTAGCGGTTAAATCCTTAATGGCACCTACCATGGCGTGCCAATCAGGCGCTAAATAGTCTAACATGGTCTCCACAGCGGTATTTAACAACTCAGCGGTCAAAACAAAACCAATCATTAATAATAAGAGTACCCATTCTAATTTCGAAACGGAAAAAACAAAACCAAACATAATAACTAAACAAGCAATAATAAAATGGATTCGAATATTTATCTCATTTTTATAAGCATATTTCAAGCCATTGATTGCATAGCGTAAGCCAACGCGATTTTTCTTATTCTCTTGGTAATCCGAACGCATTCAAGAGTTCCTCTTGTTTATTAAACATGATTTGTTCATCTGTTTTATTTAAATGATCATAGCCTAATAAGTGTAGCAAACCATGTAAGGCTAAAAAACCATATTCTCTTTTTAAGCTATGCTGATATTCTTTGGCTTGTTCTTTGGCTTTATCTACCGAAATGACAATATCACCAAGTGTTAGCGGTGGTCTTTGATCACCTGAAATCATAATTTCTCCTTCACCTTGCTCTTGAAGTGCGAAGGAAATGACATCGGTTGCTTGATCAATTTGTCGATAATTACGATTGAGCTCTTGAATCATACGATTATTAACAAAAGTTACTGATATTTCTGCACTGTCTTCTAAACCTTCCTGCTTAGCTGCAAATTTTAGCAATTCATTGATTGTCTTGACATATTCCTCGTTAACTGAATTTGTTTCATCAAAAAAATCAATTAGCATTTTTATGCCTCCTCTGACTCTTTTGGATATTGAATTCTTGAATGATAAATTCCATTCAAAGCTTCACTTATGGTCCGTTTAATTTTTGTTAACTCTTTAAAGGTAAGGGCACAATCATCAAATTGCCCATCCTGCAACCGATCTTGAGTAATACGGGCAATTAGCTCATCAATTCTGTCTTTTGTCGGCTGATCCATTGATCGAACGGCCGCTTCTACAGAATCACAAATGGAAACAACTGCTGATTCTTTCGTTTGAGGTAATGGACCAGGATAGCGAAATACCTCCTCATCAACCTCTTCATTAGTTTCTTTAGCTTTATAGTAAAAATATTTTAATAAAGAGGTACCATGGTGTTCTTCTGCTATATCAATGATTTCTTTCGGGATATTATGCTCTTTTAAAATCTTAGCCCCATCATATGGATGGGCGATAATAATCTCGGCACTTTGTTTTGGCTCTAAAAAATCATGAGGATTATCCACCCCCATTTGATTCTCAATAAAATAATGGGGATGTTTTGTTTTACCCAAATCATGATAGTAGGAAGACACTCTTGCTAGTAATCCATTTACTCCAATGGCTTCACATGCTGCCTCACTCAAGTTAGCAACCATAACACTGTGATGATATGTTCCTGGTGCTTCTGTTAAAATTCTTCGTAATAATGGATGATTCGGGTTGGCTAGTGTTAATAATCTCGTATCTGATAATAAGCGTAAAACAGATTCGAAAAAAGGCAATGTCCCAATTGCAACAATTCCTGAAACAAGTGCAGAAATAAAACCATAAGTCCCGAATAAGATAATTTCTGATAGTTGATAACTATCATATGACAAAAAGACAAATCCTAGGATGACTAATACATTAACAATCCCAGTGACTGAAACTGTTTTTAAGATAGCAACACGATCCTTAATGGCTATCAGTGCAGCAATACTACTTATTTGAGCAGATAGTAAGTATATACCCGCTTCTAAGTTTAATGAACCTGGAATCTGTCCATTAAAAATAATCGTACCTATAATTGAAAAGATGATTGCAAAGATAAGTGCTAATCGCTCTCGAAAAAGAATCTTAATTAAAATACTGCTGGCCGCAATTGGCATCAATAAGTAAAGTTGATTGGTATCTGTGGTAAAAACACTAATAAACTTCATAATACTAATCGTGACAACAGTGATAATCGTTAAAGCAAACAAATATTTTAAATCTAAATATTGTTCATTTAAGTAATTGAATAAACTATAGCTTAACAATGATATCAATAATAATAATAAGATAATCAAGCCTAAAATAGGAAATAGATTGCGATCACTATCTAACAGTCCAACAAGCGTTAATTTATCATAGATTTCATTTGTAATCGTTTGTCCTTCCCTAACAATAACCTCACCGGCACGAATCATTGCCGGTTCAACATTATTAATAGCTTGTCTTTCTGCTTCCATAGTCTCTTCAACAGAAAAGAAAGAATTCTCAACAAGTGCAAATTCTCCCGCCGACAATAGGGTTTCTTTTAATTCATTATCAAGACTCGAATATTGAAACCTCTGTGCCAGTTGGGTTTTGGCATCATCTACTTGATCGTGTTGAATACCTTCATTAAAGAGTTCGTATAATGTGGTCGTCAATAACTCGTGAGCAACTTGTTTTTCTTGATCATTTGCTGAAAGTAAGATCAGTAAATCGTCATCATCAATATGATCTGTGATTTCTTGACTAATTAATTGTTTTAATTCAATGAGTTTATCTGAATTTGTTCTTTCAGTCGTGGACTCTTCAGCTTGACTTTCCTCAGTATCCTCGTCCTCATCAGTATCTTCTTCACTTGAAGAAGATTGATCAACTGATTCAATCACATCAAATAGCTCATTGATATAATCAATGCGTTCCTCTGTCACATCTTCAGAAATTAAATAACGGTCTTCTACAGCTTGAAGGACTTCTCTTTGACGTCTTTCTGTCTCTTTAGTGTCTTCGATACTTATCGGTGACTGAATCGTTTCATTTGCCGCACTATATCGCTCGATTTCATAAGTTTCCGTATAGACATTGGATAATGTAGCAAGAAAGATTGCTATCGCAATAATTATCAAAGTAATCATTATTTGAATGGGTTTATTTAGTTTTTTTAGTTGATCTAATTTAATCTTCATATGAATTAGACTCCTTAGTGAACTCATTACTTATACATTATCATACAATGATTTTTACTTAATGTATATATTTAGAAGTGAATTCTCATCGAATAGCTTTCGTATAATCCTCTTATCTATACAACAAAAACAGCCATCATAGCTCTCTATGATGGCATTTTATCTTTTATTATTTTACCCGTAAGTTTTTAAGGCTTTCTTTTGTCATAAGCTTCGATAACTTTTTGGACAACAGGGTGACGAACCACATCATGTTGTGCAAGATAAACAAAACTAATTCCTCTAATTCCTTTTAAAATTTCCTGAACAGATACCAGTCCTGAAATCGTCCTATTGGGTAAATCAATTTGAGTAATATCGCCTGTAATGACCATTTTAGATCCAAAACCTAGACGAGTTAAAAACATTTTCATTTGCTCAGGCGTTGTATTTTGTGCTTCATCCAGAATAACAAATGCATCATCTAATGTTCTACCACGCATATAAGCCAGTGGTGCTATTTCAATTGTTTCCCGATCAATGAGTCGAGCCGTATGTTCAAAGCCAAGTACATCGTGTAAAGCATCGTACAATGGTCTTAAATAAGGGTCAACTTTCTCTTTTAAATCCCCTGGTAAAAAGCCTAGGCTTTCTCCAGCCTCAACTGCTGGTCTGGTTAAAATAATTCTTTTTATTTCACCTGATTTTAAGGCTTGGACAGCCATTACAATAGCTAAATACGTTTTTCCAGTACCAGCTGGACCAATTCCAAAGACTAAATCATTCTTTCGCATTTGATTGACGTATTCGCGTTGTCCTAATGTTTTAACTCTAATTGGACGACCAAGGGCATTCCGCAAAATTTCTTGATCGAATAAGGTGTAAAATTGCTCGATCTTCCCTTGCTTAGCTAATTCAATCGCATAAATAACGTCTCTTTCTGAAATATGGATCCCTCGTCTTATCACATTTAATAATGCATTTAACACTTCACTAATGAGTGTAACCTTGTCTTGATCGCCTTGTACTCTTACTTCTTCCCCACGTGTAATGATTGATACATCCATTTGGGTTTCAAGTTGTTTTAAATGTCGATCACTATTTCCAAATAAACTCATCGCTTCCGAGGAATCAGCAATTTTTAAATCAATTAATTGTAATCCATCTGACATACATTAATCTCCTTGGTTCATATCAATTGTATTCACGATATTTTCTTTAACCGTAAAGTATACGTGTAAGTTTACTTTACCACTCTCAGTAGTCTGATGCAAAATTTTTTCGTCAATAATGGAGGTTGTCTGACCTAGATTACGGAGTAAGTTTTGGCGTGCTTGCTGCAGCCCAATAGCAATCGCTTGATCTTCGGATCTTTCAATCTTAGCAGGTACAATTTCTTTATGAGTGTTTTTTTTAAATAAAATAGGAGGTGTCCAATCACCAATTGAAAAACCATGATTGCTTGATTCAACATATTCAAATTCAAAACCAGTTGAACGAAAACCCCAAATTGGGAGCTGAAAGGATCCTATTTGAAGATGATATTTATTAACAGTTTGTCCTGTTTCTGTTTGATACATTCCTTCGAGCGGAATCGTCACTTGAGATTCATACCAAGTTGTCGCATATATTTCTGCCTCTGTTTCAGAACTTTCTTTTAAATCATCCTCTTCTGTATCCTTATCTTCAATATGATTAAGCTCTCCAGTCACAAGTAGCTGTCCTTTTCTGACAAAATCGTTAACACCTACGAGGGGACGCCCTTTAGCTACAAACATCTCACTGATGACACCATCTTTCTTAGCATAAAGGTGAGTTCTTCGTTGGTTATCTTGTTCAGGTGGTTGTTTTTTTGTAATCACTTCGAGTTGATAGGTAATCCCATTGGGGACAATACCAACCCAGAGAATATCCGGATAATCATTTAATAATTTTCTTTGTATCTCAAGTGGATTATCAATCAGAAATTTAACCTGTCCTTTTTTAACACCATAGTCTTCTAGAGTTGCTATTATATTTTCTCTCATTTCAGTTGAGACACCCTCTATTTCAATAAACCAAATGGACTGAGTTAAATAGAGGAAAAATAAAATTGCAATTAGGAGAGTGACAAGTAATTGTTTAAATCCTTTAAGTTTCTGATAAAAAAATGGGAACCCTCTCTTTTTAACAAATGATAATTTATAATGTGTTTTTCTTCTTAATTGACGAATTCTTTTAATATCTTTTAAGTAAATATCACCCAAACATTCGAGATCTGATTGCTTTTTAATTGACCATACAGGGATTTGATGCCGAACGCAGAAATCAAAAAAGCGTTCTGGATAATGTCCATTAACTTTTAAAGTGACAATTCCTTTGAGCCAAATTGGTTGGGTCTGTTTCATTTTTCCACTCCATTTTTTGTTGAACTTTCATCCATTTTTAATGAATCGATTTTTCCTTCTATTAATATTTCTGACGATAATAACATCTTAATCACTAATTCAGAGCCTTTAATGATTAATTGGCCATTTGTAATTTTAAGTATAATTTCTTGAGAAGTAAATCGTAATATACCTCGATGATTTTCAATATAAATATGAATATCGCCGATCATGGTTATCCGTGGCAAATTTAAATGGGTTGTGATCATCATGTTGGATTTTGTTTTCTTGAGATTATCGAAAAACGCTTGCAACTTACGCACGGAATCGCCTCCTTCACTTCTCAAGATATGATATTTGTCTAGCAAACAGAACTAATCAATTAAAAAACTCATCTTTTACTGAATGGATTAGTCTTCATCATATTTTGAGCACAAAGGTTGAGTGGGTTTGAAACGAATTCTTGATTAACAGATGATTGTTCTAACTGGAAGTAGGAAACACCAAAAAAGCGGTTGTACAATATATAGCGTTGGTGAGTAAAAAAACAGAACTCATTGACGCTATATTTTTATTTAAATATTTTATGATTTGTCTCATTTATAACTCACGTTATAAACCCGCAGTTAGCCGAACCTTCGCGTTCCATGGGCACGACCTCAGCTAGCTAAGAAAAGCTTAAAAAGCTTTTCTTAGCGGATCTTCGGACGCGTGCTGTTCCCATAGGAGTCTACGGTTCGGCTAACTGCTAATCATCAAATCGTCCGATTTGTCGCAGATCAATTTGTGATGGATGATTCATATTTTTAAATTTAAATATAGAAAACAAGTGAGTTTCCCTTTAGAATTGAAGTCGACTAAAACCATAATCCTGGGAGGGAACTCACTTGTCTACTTGTAACGATATAAGATTTCTGATCGATGTTCAAGATGAAAATATAACTTTTTCACCTGGTTGTGTGACACTCGGTGAATACAACGGGAAGCCGTGTAAATTTATTAGTGGTGAATTGACTTATGACCCAACACATTGTGAAAAGTGTGGGATCAAGAATGAAAACTACGTCGTGATTAGAAATGGGAAACAAACATCTAGGATTACCTTGCCAATGGCGGGTACCTCATTAACCTTTCTTAAACTAAAGAAACAGCGTTTTTTCTGTAAAGCGTGTCGGAGTAATTTTACGGCTAAAACCTCAATTGTTGAAACAAGCTGTCATATTTCAAATCAATCAAAGGCGATGATTATTTTGAAAAGCGGTGAAGCACAGTCTATAAAATCACTTTCTAGAGATTGTTCTGTATCTTGGCACACTGCTCAACGAGAGATTGATAAAACAGCACAATCCATCAAGCACCATCACCAGGCATTACCCGAAAATTTATCATTTGATGAATTTAAATAGGCAAAAGGATTGATGGCCTTTGAATATATTAATGCTGAAACAGGTGATATTTTAGAAGCGCGTACAAGCCGTGTGATAAAAAATCATTTTATCGCTAACTATAGCCTTAATGACCGTCGACATGTCAAAACAATCACCATTGATATGAACGCTAGCTATGTTCATGTCATTCAAGAGATTTTCCCTCGGGCTGAGATTATCATTGACCGTTTTCACTTAGTTCAATTGATTAATCGATCAATGAATAAAACACGTGTGAAAATCATGAATCGATTCAAGACATCAAATCGTGAGGACATGAAAAAATACCGTCGGCTAAAGCGATACTGGAAGCTCATATTAAAAAGTGAAAGGAAACGATCTTCTACAAATGACAAATATTATTCTTTGTTTGGGCAACGGCTAGAGAAAAGTATTGTTGAAGAAATGTTAAACTATGATCCTGAGTTAAAAGCAAATGATGAACTTTATCAACGTTTATTAAAGGCGATTGACATGAACCTTTTTAAAGGATTAGAAAGTGTATTAAAAGAGCGAAGCTCTTCTCTTATCTCTAGTCACATGAGAACAAGCTTAAAGACGTTAAGAAAGCATCTCCCTTATATCAAGAATAGTTTTACGTATCCATATAATAATGGTCGAATGGAAGGAATAAACAACAAAATTAAGGTACTAAGTAAAGTAGCGTATGGCTATCGGAACTTTTATAATTATAAAAAACGCATTATGATCCATTTCAAATTCAAAGCAATCGAAACAAAGTCATTAAATAATAACCAAAAAGAATCACGAATCAAAGCAGCCTAACGGCTACTTTGATTCGTGATAAACAACTAAATATATGTTGGCTAAAATTCCTCACCAACGTTACTTGACGTAGAACCAAAAAAGTAATCAAGCATTTCTGCTTGATTGCTTTGATTATTATCTGTTATTTATTCGATAAGGCTTCTTTGCTCGTGGCTGACCTAAAACCTCGGACATAACAACCGTTCCAGCTAGACCCTTGCGATTCAAATATTTTTTGATACCTAACTCTTCTTTTCTCATAGCATGGCTTTTTCTACGCGATACTAACAATTTATCTAGATCTTCTGCTGTTTGTTTAGCTTTTTTTTCTAAATGATCATAAGCCGCTTGAGTAGAAACATTTAAATCTTTTCGTAATTGATCTAACTGCTCAGTTTGCTGGTCCTCGACTTGATCCCCTGCCATTTCAAATCTTCCAAGTGCTGACTGTTTAGGCTGGGGTTTAACTGTTTGTCGAGTAACTGGTTTCCTTTTTACTGTTTCTTTATTCCCTTTGTCACCGAATGATTTGAGCACAGCTCCGCCTATCATGATAATAAACGTCACTAAAGGAATTAAGATATCATCCATGATTCCACTCCTTTCGGGTTTATTGCTTATTTTTCATCTGAATCATCATCAGATATTTTCCCGATTGAATCACGCATATCTGTATCAGCATTGATATTCTTATAGTTCATATAATCCATTACACCCATATTCCCTGAACGTAAGGCTTCCGCAAGAGCCAATGGCACATCAGCTTCTGCTTCAACAACTTTAGCACGCATTTCTTCAACACGGGCCACCATTTCTTGTTCTTGAGCAACCGCCATTGCCCGACGTTCTTCAGCTTTTGCTTGAGCAATGTTTTTATCTGCTTCTGCTTGGTCAGTTTGCAGGATCGCACCAATGTTTTTACCGATATCCACATCCGCAATATCAATCGAAAGAATTTCAAATGCCGTTCCTGCATCTAATCCTCGATTTAATACATTGTGTGAGATAGAATCAGGATTTTCCAAGACCTTCTTATGGGAATCTGAACTACCAATCGTACTGACAACCCCTTCACCAACACGGGCAATAACAGTTTCTTCACCAGCACCACCGACAAGTCGGTCAATGTTTGCACGAACCGTAATCCGTGCTTTTGCTTTTACTTCAATCCCATCCATCGCAATCCCAGCAATAAATGGTGTTTCAATAACTTTAGGGTTTACACTCATTTGAACAGCTTGTAACACGTCACGACCAGCTAAGTCAATGGCCGCTGCCCGTTCAAAACTTAATTCAATATTCGCACGTTGTGCTGCGATTAATGCATTGACGACTCGATCAACATTACCGCCCGCTAAATAATGACTCTCTAGCTGATTAATATTGACATCAACACCAGCTTTATGTGCCTTAATCAATGGATTAATAACACGGTTAGGTACGACTCGACGCAGCCTCATTCCAACCAGTGTGAAAATACTTACCCTTACCCCTGCAGCTAAGGCACTAATCCAAAGTGCAACAGGAATAAATGTTAACAAGATGACAATAGCGATGATAATGATACCAATAATAATAATTGGGAAAAAATCGCCTAATGAATCAAAGCCTGAATCCATAATTACTCTTCCTCCTCTTTAGTATGTTTACTTACAACAATTCGTGATCCAGCTACAGAAATAACTTTAATTGGTGTATTTTTAGCAATAAATCCACCTTCTGTAACTACATCTATTCTTTCTTTATCAACAACCACAGTACCTGAAGGTCTAAGCGGTGTAATAGCTGTTCCAATTTTCCCAACTAATTCATCTCGGTTAGCAGAAGAAACATATCCCCGATCTGGAGTTTCAGCATCTTCCAAGATAATATATTTGAACAAACCTTTTTCTAGTCCAATTCGTTTATATAGAAAAATAGCTGTACCAATTGTCACGACAAGAGCAATTAAAAGACTAATACTCAGCTGTCTGATATTATCGGTTGCCATGAATAAAGAGGCTAAAATACTTAATGAACCGATCGCCCCAAGAATACCGCCTGGTACGAAGAATTCAGCGATAATCAGACCAACACCAAGGACTACTAATAGCAGAACCTCATATCCGGCAAAACCAGCTACCATATGACCATAAAAGAAAAAGATAAGAGATATAATTCCAATTGAACCTGGTACACCAAAACCTGGAGAAAATAACTCAATAATTAATCCTAATCCAGCCAATGATAAAAGGATCGAAACGACAGTCGAATTCGTAAAAAATCGGGCAATTTCTTCAACAAAGGTTATTTCAACTTCTACAACATCTGCTTCAGCTAAACCTAACTCTGATAATAATTCAGTTCGATGGTTGACTGTTCCATTTGAATAACCCACTTCTATGGCTGATACGGGGCCTAGAGTCAAATATTTACCTGCTGGTGCATTGTATTCTGGTAAATCGATCTCTTTATCAGCCATTGCTTCTGCATAAACCCGGTCTCTTCCTTTGGACTCAGCAGCACTTCCCATTGCCTCTCGCCAATACGATTGCGCTTTTTCATCAGCCGCATTACCATCACCGGTAATGATACCACTAGCGCCAATTGTAGCTTGCGGATTCATATAAATATAATCAGCAAAAAGTGCGATATAAGAACCTGCCGATAAGGCTTGGCTTCTTATGTATGCCGTTTTGGGGATGGCAACATCTTGGATGATCTCACCAATATTATTCGCCGCATCTACCCGACCGCCAGGCGTATTAATCTCAAAAATAATGTGATCAACATTCGCATCAACAGCCTCACTTGTTGTTCTTCGTAAAAATGCCTCTAGTCCACGCTCTACTTCTTTTTCAATTGGAATAACGTGAACAAGCTTTCCACTGCCATTATCTTGAGCTTTTATTTCACTGATATTAACTAAGCTTAAAGTAACGATGAATAAGATAAAGAGAATGTGGGTAGAACGTCTTTTCATTACACCACCTCCTTTTTTAAAATTAAGGAAAGTGCCAGAATGCCTAACACTTTCCAGTCTATTATATCATGAACTTGGCAAAAAATCCCCTTTTCATTAATAAACGATTAGGGGATTTTTGTTTCAAACTTTAAATATGTCTTATGATAAATGTTTTTGAACGATTGCATTTACTTCTGATCCATCAGCTTTGCCCTTCACTTTTGGCATTAGCACACCCATCACTTTACCTAAATCTTGCTTTGTTGTTGCGTTCACTTGTTGGATCGTTTCAACAACAATTTGTTCAAGTTTATCACTTGATAGCTGTTCTGGCATGTATGCTTGTAACACAAGTATATCATTTTCATGTTTCTCTACAAGATCATCGCGTCCAGCTTCTTTAAATTCATGGAGGGAATCCTTTACCTGCTTTAATTCACGAGCTAAAACAGTTAATTCTTCATCTTCAGATAACTCATCCTTACCAAGCTTAATGGCTTCATTTTGTAATGAAGCTTTCACCATACGAATAACACTAAGCCTTTGCTTTTCTTTATTTCGCATAGCTGATTTCATATCTTGATTCAGAGATTCTAGTAATGACATTTCGTTTCTACACCCTCTTTATAAGAAATAAATATTTCTTATATAAAATTACTTACGCTTTCTAGCCGCTTCAGATTTCTTTTTACGACGAACACTAGGTTTTTCATAAAATTCACGCTTACGATATTCTGACAATGTTCCTGATTTTGATACATTGCGTTTAAAGCGACGAAGAGCATCTTCAAGAGACTCGTTTTTACGAACGCGAGTTGTGTTTGACATGCTAATTTCCCTCCCTCCGAAGCATCAACAATTTAATGAGCCAAAATGATAGGTTCTTTTGTCTCTATGATATTATAATATAATGCTTTTTGTAGGTCAACTTTTTGTTTTAAGATCATCCATATCTGTTAATGGCTGTAAGCGATCTTATCTAGATATCATTCTATGAATTAATAGTTTGATAGCTAACGAATGGATAAACTCGGTTCAGCTAACACTTTCACTAAAACACCTTCATTAATTGGATATCCTGATTTTGTTATTTTGACGCGAACAATCTCTCCAATTAAATCAGCCGACCCTGTAAATTGTACTTTTAAGTAATTATCTGAGTAGCCAACTAACAACTGTTGATCTCCCTCATCGGTCTGGTGCTTGATTTCTTCGGGGATCACCTCAACAACCGTTTGTTCATATTTTGAAGCATAGTTTTTTGCCTGTTGATCAGATAATGTAATTAATTGATCAACCCGTTCACTTTTTACTTCTTCATCTACTTGGTCAGCCATCTTAGCAGCTGGTGTACCTGTTCGTTTCGAGAATGGAAAGACATGCAGTTCTGAGAAACCAATTTCTTGAATAAAACGATAAGTTTCTTCAAACTCTGCATCTGTTTCCCCTGGAAAACCAACGATCACATCAGATGTAACCGCTAAACCAGGTAAGGCTTGCTTAAGGCGATCAACTTGTTGCTTATAATAAGCGGTTGTATATTTTCTTCTCATGCTTTTTAATACACGATCAGAGCCTGCCTGTAAGGGGACATGCAAATGACGAACAATCTTCGTTGAACGATCAATCACCTGCATCACTTTTTCAGTAATCTGACTGGCTTCGATTGAAGAAATTCGAATTCGTTTTAACCCTTCCACTTTTGTTTCTAAGTCGGAAAGCAAATCAGCAAAATCATAATCTTTAAAGTCTTCACCGTAACCAGCTGTATGGATACCAGTTAAAACAATTTCATTATAGCCAGCTTCTACAAGTTGTTGGGCTTGTTTTAAAACATTTTCTGGTTCTCTCGAGCGTAATAAGCCTCGTGACCATGGAATGATACAAAATGTGCAAAAATTGTTACAACCTTCTTGGATCTTTAATGAGGCACGCGTTCGATCTGAAAAAACAGGAACATCCATCTCTTCAAAAACACGATTCTTCATAATATTAGAAACACCATTAATGGGTTCGCGCGTTTTTTGATGTTCCTCAATATAAGGAATCATTTTCTCACGTTCTTGTGTACCCACAATAACATCGACACCCGGAATTTCCATAATTTCTCCCGGTGATATTTGAGCATAACAACCTGTAACACAAACAACGGCCTCTGGGTTTTTCCGAATAGCACGACGAATCACTTGACGGCTTTTTTTATCACCTGTGTTTGTTACTGTACAAGTATTTATCACATAAATATCCGCTTCACGATCAAAGTCAACACGTTCATAGCCCTGTTTTTTGAATTTTTGCCATATACCTTCAGTTTCATAATGATTTACTTTGCAGCCTAATGTGTGGAAACTTACGGTTTTTGAACGCTTGTTATTCATTATTCTATTTCATCCTTTCATAGTGCCTGTACTAACAGTTACCGTATATATAATAGCATAATGATACGTAGAAATAAATCAAATCAATCACTTGGATTTCTATCTTATTAGAAAGAGAGATTGGTACAAAATAAATAGGACAGGTTATAAAACGAAACTTCAATCAGTGGGAGTTGGGCCTACAGGATGTAGGTCATGCAGATGTTTCCGGTGGGACGAGTAACCGCAAATGGCTTCGGTGGGGCGAGTCATCACACAAAGGAAAGCTACGAAGCATTTGCATCACAAGAATAAGTGTCTTACTTATTCTGAGCCCCAGTCCCAAGTCTTTTCGATGGGGTGAGTAATCGCAACCCCAAATGTTGACCCGAGTTTTACGGACGGCTATCTGTGGAAAAAATAAACTTGATTCTAAATCGTCTAACTATTATATCTCTACTATCTATGTCGATTCTCACACAAACGTCCTCAGTTATTTTATTATCTTTTTTTCGCTCATCAACTTTTTAAACTTCCAGTACTTATCTCAGATCTTTGCATTTTTCTATCTACCCGATTTTCCCATGATAATAGTGCATATTGGAACAAGCCCTATTCATAACAATATAAGGTAGATTAATTTTTCACAAGGAGGAAATAATGAGCGATAACAAACAAAACCCCCAACAAGCAAAACAGATTCCTGTTCGAAAAAAAGCGCTAGCAGCCGGAAACAAACAGCCTGTACGTCAACATAAGCAATCGGATAACCCTGCACCCTCTTATTCGCAAACGGTTGGTAAAAATGGCCCTATACTGGAGCAAGATAATATTTTACATGAAAAACTGGAAACGTTCATTCACGAAAAAATTGTAGAACGTCCATTACATGTGAAAGGATTTGGTGCTTTCGGCTATTTCGAAACATTGAATAGCATGAGCGAATACACAAAGCTTCCCTTTCTTCAACAGAGTGGTCAAACGGTTCCTGTCGCCGTCCGTTTTTCACTTGGTGCGAGCAATAAAGGGACTCCAGATACATCGCGAAACATTCGTGGATTTTCAACAAAGTTCTATACAAACGCCGGGATTTTCGACCTTATTTGCAACCATCTCCCAGTCTTTTTATTACGCGATCCCATGCGCTTTCCGGAAAGTATTGCCGCACTATCACCATCGCCACGAAATAACTTAATGGACCCGGAATTGCTTTGGAGATTTGTAGCTAGCACTCCAGAGTCCACCCATTTTATCGTCCAGCTTTATTCTGACCACGGCACAGTCAAAAGTTTCCGGCGAATTCCTGGTTATAGTGTCAGTACGTACGTGTGGCGAAATTCAAAAGGAAGGCGACGTTACATTAAATACCATTGGGTTCCATTTGATGGTGTAGAATACATTACCAACAAAGAAGCAGAACAACTTGCAGCAATCAATCCCGATTACGCCGGCGAAGATCTCTTCCAAACGATTGCCAGCGGAAAACCGGTAGAATATGGTCTGTACGTCCAAATGATGGATCCACAAGATGCAGAACAACTTCCATTCGATCCCCTTGATGACACAAAGGTATGGGATGAAAAGATGTATCCTTTCCATCCTGTCGGAAAGATGGTCCTTAATCGTAATCCTGATAACTATATGGAACAAGTGGAAAAAATCGCCTTCTCCCCATCAAACTTATTAGACGGAGCGGAATTATCAGATGATAAGATATTACAAGGGCGAGCGAATGTCTATTGGGATTCACAGCGGTATCGTATCGGTCCACAATTCCGCAAGGTGCCAGTAAATGATCAAAAACATTGGCGTCCAAGTGATTTACAAACAAGTGGAGAAGGTAGATTTATAGAAGGGAAACTCGTGCGTTCAGATATAGCCAAGCAAGATGATTTTTCACAAGCAGGAGAATTCTATCAATCATTATCGCAAGCGGGAAAATCTCACCTTGTCTCAAATCTTGTTGCTGCCTTAACGGGCATACATCGGAACTTACAAGTCAAGGTAATCGAATATCTTTCTCTTGCTTCACGTGAACTCGGCGAGCGTGTATCAAATGGCTTGCGTGAATAAATTATATTAGAAAAGCCCGAAAAGCCGGGCGAAAATCAGCCCGGTTCTTTAGATTATATAATAAATAGCGTTGGTGAATAAAACACACAATTCACTAATACGCTATTTTTATTTATACATATTTGTGTTTGGTCTAATTTATAATTCACGTTATAAACTTGCCGTTACCAATAAGCCCATGCTGAAGCTCCTTTTAAACGAATTATTTAGTAATTTTTTTACTTATTTTAACCTATGACATACTAAACCAAATGTAAAACTTTTTTTAAAAAATCACCCTCTATTAATAGAAAGGTGATTGCCGTATTCATTATTCTTTTTTCGTCTTTTTAAGTTTTAAGTATAGTGCAGCAGTTACCTATTTATCTCACTCTGTCTCCTCGAAATAATAGGATAACGCAGACAATGCGTATAAGGGGGCTGTTTCTGTTCTTAATATTCTTGGCCCTAAACGAATCGGCTTAAAGTCACTTTGATAGAGTTGGTCTATTTCTGTTTCTGTTAGACCCCCTTCAGGACCGATAACAATGGCAATGGATTGATCCGGTTCAATATGTTCTAAATAATAACTTATTTTCTGTGTTTCTGCTTTACGAGTGGTTTCTTCATAAGCAACAAATTTGTGGTCAAATGATTGATCAGCTGAAATGAGCTGCTTTAATGAATAAGGTGTTTCTATAACTGGCTGAACAGTTCGATGAGCTTGTTCTGATGCCTCTTTAGCAATTTTTTGCAGGCGTTGAATTTTTTTCACGCTTTTTTTATCGTCCCATTTAACAATAGATCTATCACAGGCTAGTGGAATAATCCTTTTAACACCTAATTCTGTTGTCTTTTGAACAACCCATTCAAGTTTATCCCCTTTTGGCAGACCTTGAATGAGTGTCACATTCACCGGTAACTCCACTTGATTCTTTAGCTTGTCCAAGATTAATAATTGAACATTTCCATTACTAATTTCCTCGATTAAACATCGATAGGCTTCACCACTTGGATGATTACAAATCACTTCATCCCCTAGTTTCATTCTCATGACATGAACAATATGATGGTAATCGTCACTATCAATCTTGACATGCTGTTCAAACCAATTGTTTGGCTCAACAAAATATCGTTGCATAGCTGCTTTCACCTCAATATTGGTTATTCTGGCTTTTTGGCAACAATTAAAATCCAATCCTCCATCTGGTTTACTTCTAAAATCTCAAAGCCAGTATTCACTAAAGCTTCTTTGACTTCAAACTCTTTGGCTTGGATAATCCCAGATGTAATAAAAAGACCACCCGGCTTTAACAATGTAAAGCTTTCTTTTTCAAAGCGTAAGATGATTTCGGCTAATAAATTAGCAACAATTAAATCTGGATTAAGGGTCACATGGTTTAATAAATTATTTTGCTTTACTGTAACCGTTGAAGCGGTCTTGTTAAGCTTACTATTGATTGTAGCAGCTTTGACAGCAATATCATCTAAATCATAAGCAAAGACTTGTTTTGCTCCTAGTAAAGCAGCTACGATACTTAGAACACCAGAGCCAGTTCCTACATCAATCACTGTTTGCTCATTTTTTAGATATTTCTCTATTGCTTGGATACTTAATACTGTTGTCGGATGCGTCCCTGTTCCAAAAGCCATACCAGGATCTAATTCAACAACAATCTCTTCTGTTGATCCAGCTTGATAGTCTTCCCATGTTGGTGTAATAATGATTTTATTAGAAACTTTAACAGGTTTATAATATTTCTTCCATGCCGTTGCCCATTCTTCTTCATTCACTTCACTTAATGTGATCCGATTATGACCAATGTCAATATCGTAAACAAGCAGTTGATTAATCGCTTGTTTGATTTGTTCAACTGCTTCTCCTAAAAAACTATTAACCGGTAAATAAGCTTTCAAATAGACGCCTTCCTCTGGGTAATCAGCTGGGTCTAATTCATACACTTCACCAAAGACATCTGACCTCTCTTTAGCAAAATCAGCTGCATCTTCAATCACAACACCACTGGCTCCCGCCTCATGTAGAATATTAGAGATCGATTCAATTGCTTCATTTGTTGTATGAACACAAAGTTCAGACCATTTCAAGTTGATCAACTCTTTTCTAAGGATAAATTCACTAACTCCTAATCACTTTTAAAGGCACGTTTCATTCGACTAAAGAAAGATTCTTCATTTTCATCCGCTGCATCATGACCAGCTAAATTATTAAATTCTCTAATTAATTCTTTTTGTCGCTCCGTTAAATTAGTTGGGGTAATCACTCGCATACGGACATTTTGATCGCCATGACCATATCCACGTACGTTCGGAGCTCCTTTACCTCTTAATCTAAAAGTTTTACCTGTTTGCGTTCCAGCCGGTATCTTTAACTTAACTTTACCATGTACAGTAGGAATCTCAAGCTCATCTCCTAAAGCAGCTTGAGCATAAGTAATTGGCATTTCACAGAAGATATCATCACCATCTCGTTGGAAGAATTCGTGTGATTTGACTTGGACGACTACATATAAATCTCCTGCTGGACCGCCGTTCGCTCCAGGTTCTCCTTTTCCAGCTACACGAATTTGTTGGCCATCATCAATTCCTGCTGGAACTTTAATATGAATTTGCTTTTGCTTTTTGACGGTTCCCTTTCCATGACACGTTGAACACTTTTCTTTAATTTCTTTGCCAGTCCCATTACAGTGATGACAAACGCGTTTATTAACTACTCGACCAAATGGGGTATTCTGTTCGACATTTAGCTGACCTGTACCATGACAGTGCCGACATGTTTCAGGCTTTGTACCGGGCTTAGCCCCAGTCCCTTTACACGTATCACATTCTTCTTCACGAGGAATATGAATATCTGTTTCCTTACCAAAGATAGCCTCTTCAAATTCCAATACCATCGTGTATTGAAGATCATTTCCTTGTCTCGGCGCATTCGGATCTCGTCTGCCTCCACCACCGAAAAACATATCAAAAATATCGCTAAAGCCACCAAAATCATCGGCACCGAAGCCGCCACCAAACCCTTGGCTTTGAGGACCAGCATGACCAAATTGATCATATTGTGCCCGCTTTTGTTCATTACTTAAAACTTCATAAGCTTCTTTTACTTCTTTAAATTTATCTGCTGCATCTGGCTCTTTGTTAACGTCTGGATGATACTTACGAGCTAGTTTTCGATATGTTTTTTTAATCTCTTCCTGAGAAGCATCTTTACCAATACCTAGCACGTCGTAATAATCGCGTTTACTCATGAAAGCCATCACTCCCATCTCGTTTTCTGCATAAAATTAATCATAACATTAATAACAACGCCTGAACAACCCTTTAACATTTAGTCTATCGATTTTACCAAATCAGCTAAAAAATCAATACTCAGCTAATAGCTGTGGATAAACATAAAGCAATGAACAGGACAAAAGTCAAAGCCAAGTATAACCTGACTTTGACTTTTGGTCATTTAAAGGATTGTTTTTATTTTTCTTCCTCATCATCTACTTCTTCGTAATCAGCATCAACTACATCATCTTCTGGTTTACCTTGTTCACCAGCTTGTTGGGCTTGTTGAGCTTGCTGAGCTTGTTCATAAAGCTTGACAGAAAGAGCTTGCACTTCTTGCTCTAAAGCTTCTTTCTTTGTTTTAACAGCTTCTAAATCTTCGCCTTCTAAAGCTTTTTTCAATTCTTCTTTAGCCGCTTCTGCTTTTTGTTTTTCATCTTCTGATACTTGCTCTCCTAAATCTTTAATAACTTTATCTGTTTGGAAAACAAGTTGATCTGCTTCGTTGCGAAGGTCAATTTCTTCACGACGTTTCTTATCAGCTTCTGAATTTGCCTCTGCATCTTTAACCATTTGATCAACTTCTTCGTCAGATAATCCAGACGATGATTTAATCGTAATTGACTGTTCTTTATTTGTCCCTAAATCTTTAGCACGAACATTAACAATTCCATTTGAATCGATATCAAATGATACTTCAATTTGAGGGATACCACGTGGTGCAGGTGGAATATCTGTTAATTGGAAACGTCCTAAAGTTTTATTATCGGCTGCCATTTCGCGTTCGCCCTGTAATACGTGAATATCAACTGCTGTTTGATTATCGGCAGCAGTAGAGAAAACTTGGGAATGACTTGTTGGAATCGTTGTATTTCGTTCAATTAGTTTTGTCGTGACACTTCCCATTGTTTCAATTCCTAATGATAGTGGTGTAACATCTAATAGGAGAACGTCCTTCACATCTCCTTGTAAAACACCTGCTTGGATTGCAGCACCTAGCGCTACGACTTCATCAGGGTTCACACCTTTTGATGGTTCTTGACCAACTTCTTTTTGCAGTGCTTCCTGAACAGCAGGAATACGCGTAGATCCACCTACTAGTAATACTTTATTTATTTCTGATGAATTTAACCCAGCATCAGACATTGCTTGACGAGTAGGACCCATTGTTCTTTCTACAAGACCTGCTGATAATTCATCAAATTTGGCTCTTGTTAAATTCATTTCTAAGTGTAATGGACCTGCTTCACCAGCTGTAATAAACGGTAAGGAAATCTGTGTTTGACCAATACCTGAAAGATCCTTTTTCGCTTTTTCAGCAGCATCTTTCAATCGTTGTAAAGCCATTTTATCTTTGCCTAAATCAATTCCATTTTCCTTTTTAAATTCAGCAACCATATGATCAATAATCACTTGGTCAAAGTCATCACCACCAAGGCGATTGTCACCTGCTGTTGCGATAACTTCAAATGTACCATCACCAATGTCTAAGATCGATACATCTAACGTTCCTCCGCCAAGGTCGTAGACAAGCACTGTTTGATCTTGTTCAACTTTATCAATCCCATAAGCTAATGCTGCAGCTGTAGGTTCATTAATGATTCGCTCAACTTCTAAGCCAGCAATTTTACCAGCATCTTTTGTTGCTTGTCTTTCTGCATCATTAAAGTATGCTGGAACAGTAATCACGGCTTTTTCAACCGTTTCTCCTAAATAATCTTCAGCGTAATTTTTAATATATTGAAGAATAATTGCTGAAATTTCTTGAGGCGTATATTCTTTGCCTTCCATTTCAACTTTATAATCAGTTCCCATATGACGTTTAATTGATTGTACTGTATTTGAATTTGTAATAGCTTGACGTTTGGCTACTTCACCAACTTGTCGTTCACCATTTTTAAAAGATACAACTGAAGCTGTTGTACGATTCCCTTCTGGATTAGGGATAACAATCGCTTCTCCACCTTCCATAACTGCTACACATGAGTTTGTTGTTCCTAAATCAATACCAATAATTTTACTCATTTCTTCTTCCTCCTTGATTTCTATATGTAGTTATTGATTCACTTTGACCATCGCCGGACGAATGACACGATCCTTTAGACGATATCCTTTTTGCATCTCTTCAACAACCACATTGGATTCATATTGGTCATCCTCAACTTGCATAATGGCTTGATGAACATTTGGATCAAATGTTTCACCAACTGTTTCAATGACCTCTACTCCTTCAGCTTCTAAAATGGTTTGAAATTGACGGTAAATCATTTCCATCCCTTCAACAAAAGATTTAGCGGATTCATCATCTGATACGGTTTGAAGCGCACGTTCAAAATTATCAATAACAGGTAACAGTTCTGTTACTAACGCCTGTGATTTATATTTTAAATCAGCAGCCTTTTCACGCTGTGTTCGTTTGCGATAATTATCGTATTCAGCTTGTAGCCGAATAAACTTATCAAAAAGTTCATCCTTTTCGATGATTAACTGCTGATACTTTTCATCTGTTGAATCTTCCTCTGTTGCTTCTTCAACTAATTCTTGTTCAACCTCTTCAATTTCCTCAGTTTCTTCAAGTGGTTCTTTTTCAGTTACAACTTCTTCTTGTTTATTATGATCTTTTTTTTCCATATTTCTCACCCCCTGCATTTCTTCTCGCTACTTACATACAATGTCATCATCTAAGAAACATTTAGGTCTATCTCCACACTTAAAAATCTTCGGCTAACTTGTCCACACTGAGGTAGCTGTTCATCCCACCAAAAGGATTTGTTGGAACGTCAAAGTTACCACCTCCGTGTGGAAGTGAAGCCTTAGATTTATTTAGACCATTATTCATACAGTTTTATCCCCAATAGTATAACCCTATTACTCAATAGTTAGTAGCTATGTCTCCATTACTACCATCCATCGATAAACTGTCACTTGTTGAGAAAACCTATCAATGGAACAATTCACTTTAGTTATCGATCTTAAATCCTCTATACACTACCAGTCGTGAAAAGTATGTGACATTCGCTTAGATAATAAACGCATCAATGATACGACTCGAGCATAATCCATTCTCTTTGGCCCTAATAACGCAATAGTTCCCAGTTGTTCACCAGACAATGAATATGTCGCTGTGATCAAACTTAAATCCTGCATCTCATTTATTTTATTTTCATGGCCAATTGATATTTGAATTCCTTTTTCAGAAGCTCTTAACAACTTTGCCATTAAATCTTCTTTTTCAATGATCGAATATAGCGAATGAATTTTTGTCACATCATTAAACTCTGGTTGCAAAAGCATATTTGTAATGCCGCTCATGTATACATTATCAGGCTGTTGATTAAATAATGCGCCGTTTAAATAGTCTAAAGCGATACTCACGTCTTCAATATAATGATTGAGAATATTGCTTAACTCAGCTTGAATTTTACTATGAAGCTGGATAATCGGTACATTATAAAATTGCTCATTTAAAATGTTGACTAGCTTTTCTAAATCAGCTGCGTTAATTTCAACTGGAATCGTAAATGAACGATGCTCTACATGACCACTATTGGTCACTAAAATAGCAACAGCAGTTGTCTTTGATAACTGGATAATTTGCAACTGTTTCAATGTTGTTTCATGAACCTCAGGTCCTAAAATGATTGACGTGTAATTTGTTAGATCTGATAGCACTTCACCAGATTTTTGTACAACCTGTTCAAACTCAACTAAATCTTGATCAAATACAGCCGAAATAATTTTCTGGTCCTTTTTCGACAAGTGAAATGGTAATAACATATGATCAACATAAAAACGATAACCTTTTTCAGAAGGTATTCGTCCTGAAGATGAGTGGGTTTTTTCAATATAACCCAATTCACCCAAATCAGCCATTTCATTTCTTATTGTTGCAGGGCTAAAGGATATCCCATCTATCTTGGATATCGCACGTGATCCAATTGGTTGAGCTGTTTGGATGAACTCATCAATTATCACTTGTAATATCAAAAGTTGTCTTTTTGATAGCTCCATCGATGATCACCTCTGTTAGCACTCTTACGATTCGAGTGCTAATACTAATAATAAATTAT